>JALOQG010000277.1 GCA_025453505.1 Myxococcota bacterium
GGCGGGCGGCGGCGTCTCGGCGGCGAGCGCCGTCACGCTGCGAGCGTCGATCGAAGCCGTCGCGCCCTGCGCGCGCGCCGCGTCACGCGCCAGCCGCCACGCGGCGTGCGCGCGTTCGCCCTCCTGCGCGGCCAGCTCGCCCGCGTCCGCTTCGAGAATGCGCTGCTGGCGCAATCCCACCGTCGGCTCGACGTCGAGCACGAGCGCATGCGGATCCCACCACACGACGCGGTGTTCACCCTGTTGCGGCCGGTGCAGTCCGGGCGCGATCGACGCGCCGGTGCCGACGCGCGCGGAATCCGGCCGCTCGAGCAGCGAGTCCTTGCCGAACGGCGGGCAGCCCGGCGCCGGATCGGGGCTGCGCCGCGATGCGGGCGCAGGCTCGACGGCGGGACGCAGCACGTCGAGCCAGCCGCTGGCGTCGTCGTCGTCGCCGCGCGGATCGCCGACGCCCGGCACGACGAGCAGATCGCGCGCGCGCGTCGCCGCGACGTACGCGATGCGCACGCCCTCTTCGCGGTCGTGGCGCGCCTCGACGTCGCGCGCCTCGATCAGCTCGCGCGGCGCGCAGCCGGCGAGCGCTTCGGCGGCGAGCCCGCGCGCGGGATCGACGTGTCGCGTCGGCGCGTCGCGACTCGCCTTGCAGGTCGGATCGCACAGGATCACGACCGGGAACTCGAGCCCCTTGGCGCGGTGCACGGTCATGATGCGCACGCCTTCCGTGCCTTCCTCGACGGCCGGCGCCTCGGCGGCGGTGCCGCTCTCGGCCTGCTCCTCCATCCACTCGACGAAGGCGCGAAACGACGCCGCGCCGCGCCGTTCGAAGCGGCGCGCGAGATCGACGCTGCGCAGACAGTTCGCGAGCGCCTGCTCGCCGGTCGGCCAGATCGCGATGCCGGCGTGCGCGCGCAGATCCGCGAGCAGCTTCGCGACCGTCTGCGCGAGCGGCCGCCGGTTGCGTTCGCGGTGCAGCTCCGCGAGCACGCCGAGCGCGCGCGCGACCTCGCGTTCGGTCTCGGGCAGCGATTCGACGTCGAGCCGCTGCAACGGATGCAGCGTGCGGTGCGCGTGCCGGAACGCGAGCAGCGAATCGTCGGCGAGCGCGAAGAGCGGACCGCGCAGCGTCGCGAACACGCGCAGCTCGTCGTCGGGCCACTCGATCGCGACGAGCGCGTTGCGCAGCGCGAGCACCTCCTCGCGCTCGTGGAACGAGCGGCCCCCGACCAGCACGTGCGCGATGCGCCGCTGCTCGAGCGCTCGCACGTAGGGCCGCGTGACGTCCTCACGAAAGCTCTGGAAACGGCGGAAGAGCAGACACACGTGACGCGGCGCGACCGGCACGCGCCGATCCGGCCGCTCGCGCTCGGCGACGCTCCAACCGCTCTTCGTGACGAGCCAGTCCACGAATGCGCCGACGGCGTCCGGCAGCGACTTCTCGATCTCGACGTTCGAGAGCTGCGCGCGATTGCCCCAGTCCTTGTAGGGGCGCGGAACGGGCAGCACGACGACGGCGGGCTGCTCCGCTGCGTCCGTCCGCACGGGTTCGAGCGGCACGTAGGCCGCCTGGCTGCCGTCGTCGGGCCCGGTCATGCGCGGCGCGAACGCCGCGTTCACCGCCGACTGGATCGACGGCACGCTGCGGAAGCTCGCAGCCAGCTGCTCGACCCGCGCGCCGTGCGCGGCGAGGCGGCGCTTCACTTCTTCGTAGATCGCGACGTCGGCGCGGCGGAAGCGGTAGATCGATTGCTTCGGATCGCCGACGAGGAAGAGCTTGCCGGGCGACGGCACGGCACGGCGCCAATCGCGTTCGGCCGGGTCGCCGCTCGCGAGCAGCAGCAGGATCTCGGCCTGCAGCGGATCGGTGTCCTGGAACTCGTCCACGAAGTAGCGCGTGAAGCGCGCCTGCAGATCGGCGCGCACCGTCGCGTCGTCGCGCAAGAGATCGCGCGCGCGCACGAGCAGGTCGAGGAAGTCGAGTACGCCCGCGCGGCGCTTCGCCTCCTCGTAGGCCGCGACCACCGGCGTCAGCTCGGCCTGCAGCAGCGGCGCGAGATCCGCCTCCGAGCGCTCGAGGAACGCGTCGAGCGATTGCTTCACGGCGTCGCGGCGTGCCAGCACTTCGGCGCGTTCGAGCCCCGGGCCGTAGCTTCGGCCGCGGCCGCCGGTCCACTTCCAGCTGCGCCAGCGCGCGACGCCGCGCAGCTCCGCCTCGAGTCCGTCGTGATCGCGCGCGCGCACCGCCTCGCGGTGGCGCACGTCGGCGCCGAAGCGCGCGATCTCGGCGAGGCTGCGCGCGAGGTAGTCGTCGCTGCGCGCCGTGCGATCCGCGAGCGTTCCCACTTCGCGCAGCAGCGCCAGCAGGTGATCGATCTCGACGTCGCGCTCGAAGGGATCGCGGCGCCAGCGCGCGGGGAAGTCGCGGTGCTCGAGCAGCACGTCCACGGCGCGCCGCAGCTGTTCGCGCGGGCCGCTGGCGTTCGGCCCGCGCACGCGACGCCGCAGCACGCGACGCACGCCCTCCGGCGGATCCGCGAGCGTGCGCTCGAACCACGCGTCGAAGGCGCGATCGACGAGGCGCACCTGCTCTTCCTCGTTCGCTACCTCGAAGAGCGGATCGACGCGCGCCTCGACCGGCCGCTCGTGGAGCAGGTCCGCGCAGAACGCGTGGATCGTGCCGATGCGCGCGAGTTCCAGCTTGCGCAGCGCGTCCACGAAACGCGCCCGCTCCGGCTCGGTCGTGTCCGGATGCGCGCGCGCCTTCTCGATCTCCGCGCGCACGCGCAGCTTCATCTCGCCGGCGGCCTTCTCGGTGAAGGTCACCGCGACGATCTGGTCGAGCGTCGCCCGGCCGTGGCGCAGCAGCGCGACGAGCCGCGCGACCAGCTCGGTCGTCTTGCCCGTGCCCGCGGCGGCCTCGACGAAGAGCGTCGCATCGAGCGCCGTGCGGATCCGCTCGCGCGCGGCGGCGTCCGGCAGCGGCGGGATGGCGGCGCTCATCGCAGCTCCCTCACGCTCTGCAAACCGGTCAGCTCTTCGAGCGGCTTGCGCGACGTGCGCAGCTCCTCGTAGGGGCCACACACGACGCGGTAGTCGCACCAGGCGCACGCGCCCGCGGCCGGAGCGGCGGGCAGCATGGGCTGCGAGAGCGCGCCGTCGATCGCCTCGGCCAGCACGCTCGCCGCCCGACGCGCCTCGGCGTCGAGCGGCACGACGCGCTCCGCGAAGCCGCCCGCCGACGTGCAGTAGTAGAGCCGCCCGCCTTCCACCGTCGCGCCTTCGAAGCGCTGCTCGAGCGCCAGCGCATACAGCACGGGCTGGAGCGCCTCGCCGCCCTGCACGACCGCGTCGCGTCCGAAGCGCTGCTTGCCGGTCTTGTGATCGGTCGCGCGCAGCGCGCCGTCGGCGCGGCGCTCGACGAGATCGATCGAACCGCGCAGCCGGATCCCGTTCGCGAGCTGCAGTGCATCCGGCGTCGAGTCGGGGTCCGCGTCACGGCCGGGCGGCAGGCCGAACGCGAGCTCGAACTTCCAGGGCACGAAGCCGCTCTCGTCCTCACTCGCGCGGCGCAGCCATTCGCGCAGGTCGGCGCGCACCGACTCGATGCCGTCCTGCCACACGCGCTCGATTGCGGGCGCCCACTCGTCGTACTTCTCTGCCGCGGCCGCGTCGAGCAGCGCGTCGAGGCGTGCGCGCGCGTCGGCGAGATTCGCCGGCGTGACCGGCAAGAGCTGCGCCGCGGCGAGCTGCTGGAAGAGCGTGAACTGCACCTCGTGCACCAGCGAGCCGCGCTGCAGCGGATCCATCTCCTCGATCGGCTCGGGCACCTCGCGCGGCGCGAGCCGGTGGATCGCCTGCAAGAAGAAGCGGTACGGACACGCGGCGTAGTTCTGCAGCGCGGTCGGCGAGAACGATCGCTCCGTCAGCGCGTGCGTGGCGATCGCCTGCTGCGCGCGCGCGAAGATCGCGTCGCGACCGGCCTCGGTCGGCGCGACGAGACCGTCGGCCCACGTCCAGCGCTTCCACCAGCGCCGCACGCGGAAGCGCAGCGCGCGCGCGAGGTGTTCGTTCGCGCCGAGCAGATAGCGCGCCGTTCCCTTCGTGCTCTCGGGATCGCGCAGCAGCAGCGCTTCGAGCAGCGCGAGATCGTGCTCGGCGGCGTCGATCGCAGCTTCGGGACGCCGCGGTGCGGGCCAGCCGACGCGCGCGTCGGCGAGCGTCTCGGCGCGCTTCGCCAATTCGTCGAAGCCCGGCAGGCGACCCTCGGCCGCGCGCAGCGCCTCGAGCGCGTAGAAGGACGGGACGCGCGGACGCGATTCGTCGAGATCGAGACGCGGATACGAGAGCACGACGCGCGTGCGCGCCGCACCGACCGCCAGCCGCAGCGCGAGGCGCTCGCGTGCGACGCGCGCCTCGTTGTCGGCGAGTCCGATCGCGAGCCGCGCCCGCGCCGCGTCGAGCAGGATCGGCTCCTCGGCGATCTTGCGCGGAAAGAGCCGCTCGGCGAGACCCGGTACGAAGACGACGTCGAAGGCGAGACCGCGCGCGGCGTCGGCCGGCGCGACGAACACCTTGCCGTGACGGCTCTTCGGCGGC
>JALOQG010000278.1 GCA_025453505.1 Myxococcota bacterium
TCGACACCAGGCGGGAATCGACGGCCTGCCCTTCCGGCCATTCCTCGCTCTCGAATGCGTTCTCCTCGACGAGCGCGCGCAGCAGGATGCGCGCCGAGGACGGCTGCTCCGCGAACACGTCGATGGCGGCGTCCACCCAGCGGTCGAGCTTCTCGCCGGGCGAGGCATCGCTCGCGAGCACCGCCGAGAGGCGGTCGTCCAGACGACCGAGGACCCGCTCGTGGACGGCCAGATAGAGCTGGACCTTGGAGCGGAAGTGGTGGAACAGGGAGGACTTGCCGAGCCCGGCCGCTTCGGCGACCTCGCGCATGCCGACCCCCGCGAAGCCGCGCCGCGCGTAGAGCGCCTCGGCGACCTCGAGGATCTTGTCGCGCGAGCTGGCGTCGCGCTGGGGGGGGTGGGACATCGGCACCTCCGACCGATCGGTCGGGCGGCAACTTATCTTCAGGCCTCGAGCGGCGCAAGGCGAAGCTACAGGGGCCGCGACGCCTATCGGCGAAGCTTCGTCTGGAACCTCGGACGCTTCGGCTTCTCAACCGGGCCACTCGCCTCGGTGGCCTGCGGCGCCGCGTGAGGCGCCGGGGCCGGTGCAGCAGCGGCTTCGGGGACGACCCCGGCCTGCGGGGAGTCGGTCGCGTCCTGTCCCAACCAGGCCTCGTGAGAGGGGCCGGAGGGCGGCGCAGCCGCAGGCGCCGACGGCGCGACGGTCGGCGGCGGACCCGCCGGAGCGGGAGTGGCGACCGGCACGGCCGCGGGAGCGGGGGCCGCCGTTGCGCCGGCAGCCGGAGCGGGCTCGACCGGGGTCGGGGCCGGCGTCGCTGCGGGCGGCGCGGGGCTCGGAGCGCCGCCGCGCGTCCGCGTCACGACGGGCGTCGTCGTCGTCGCATCCCGCAGCACACGCGCCGAGCCGGTCCGGACGACCCGGTAGCCGCGTTGCGCCAGCAGCTCGGGGACTCCGTTCATTCCGATCAGGTGGCCGGTGTGGATCACCACGAAGCGCGGCTTGCCGTCGGCGGCGAGCGCCGCGAGGCGATCCGCGAGGGCGGGATTGCGTCCCTGGAAGATGCTCGCGTAGAACTGCGCGACCTGGGGATCGCCGCTCGCGTTGCCGAAGAGCAGCTGCTCCATCTCCGCGTCGTCGCCGCGCTCCCACGCCGCCAGGATCGCCCGCGAGACGTCGAGGAACTTGGGCGCCTCGCGCAGGCTCTCGACGAGCCAGGTCTCCTGCAGTCCGTCCGGCATGCGCCCGAAGAGAGCCATCTCTTCTTCGAGCGAGCCGAGCGATCCGACCGTCTTGGTGCCCTGCGCGCGACGGCGCAGGACCGCTTCGACGCCGTTCTGCGAATCGAGCCCGAGTGCGTCGTACTCGAGTCCCGTCACGAGATGCGCGACCAGCCACGGACGCATCTGGTCGACGCGATCCATGTCGTAGCCGCGCTGCTTCATGTAGGCGGCGAGCTGCTGGTAGGTGTCCGCCCGCACCACCTGTCGCAGCGTCATCGGCTCGGGGAGGAGCCCGTGGCGATGCGTGGCGCCGATCGTGTCGATCTCCGAGAGCGCCGTCGCGTCGACCTGTACGACCAGCTCGTGCGACGCATTCCAGTCTCTTTCGATGTGCGGATCGAGCGACAGGCCGCGCGCGTCGCCGAGGTGTACGGATCCGAGCAGGAAGAAGCGCGCGCCGTCGGCGCCCTCGACCTCCCAGTAGAAGGTCTGCGGCGCGTTCGGATCGCTCGGCTTCGCGCGCTTCACTTTCGAACCGGGCTTCGTGGTGGAGGTCGTCTGACAAGCGACCACCAGCAGCGCCGCGACCGCGATCGCGACGCCCCGCACGCAGCGCGAGGCCACGCTCACGGTTGCAGCACCTCGACCGGGCCGAAGCGCTCGAGTTGCGGGCGCAGCGTCGCGGCCGGACCCACCGCGACGATCGCGATCCGGTCGGGGTGCAGTCGCTGCACGGCCGCCGCCGCGAGATCGGCCACCGTGACGGCCTGCATGCGCGTCCGATACGTGTCGAGCGAATCCGGCGGAAGCCCGTACACGTCGAGGTCCACGAGCGAGCCGGCGATCGCGGCGGAGGTCTCGAGTCCGAGCACGAAGCGTCCGGCCGAGAAGCTGCGCACCAGCCGGAGATCGGCTTCGCCCGGCGGTTGCGTCTGCATGCGCGAGAGCTCGCCGAGCACGATCTCGACCACGCGCCCGGCCTCGGCCGCGCGCGTCGAAGTGCTGACGAGGAACGGCCCCGGGTGCCGGCGCAGCGAGAAGCCGGAGCCGATCCCGTAGGCGAGCCCCTCCTCCGCGCGCACCTTCGTCATCAGGCGCGAGAGAAAGCCGCCGCCCCCGAGCACGGTGTTCATCAGGTCGGCGGCGATGCGGTCGGGATCGCGGCGCGCGATGCCCTCGTGGGCGAGCAGGAGCTGCGCCTGCGCGAGATCCGGACGATCCACGATCACGACGCGACGCGTGTCCGGCGTCCGCTCGGGCGGCGGCGGACCCGGCTCGACGCCGGCCGCGGGCGCCCAGTCGCCGAAGAGCGCCTCGACGTGCGCGACGGCGACGGCGCGCGGCATGTCGCCGACCACGAACACGATCGATTGCCCAGGGGTGAACAGACGCGCGTGCCAATCGCGCAGCGCGGCGGCGTCGAGTCGCGCGACGCTCGCCGGTGCGCCGTCGGCGGAGAGCCCGTAACGATGTCCGTCGTAGAGAAGGCGCGCGGCCTGCTTGCCTGCGACCGCGTGCGGCTCGTCCTTCTCCTGCTCGAAGGCGGCGAGCTGCTCGCCGCGCGCGCGCGCGACCTCGGCGGCGTCGAAGCGCGGTCGCCGCACGACGTCCGCGAGCAGCGCGAAGAGCGCAGCCGAGTCCTCGGAGAGTCCCGCAACGCCGACGGAAGCGGAGTCCCAACCGGCGCCCGCCGAGAGCGAGGCGCCCATCTCGTCCACCGCGCGCGCCAGCGCGAAGGCATCGCGCCCACCGGCGCCGCGCTTCATCACGTCGAGCGTGAGCGACGCGGAGCCCGCCTCTGCGAGCGTCTCGCTGCCGGCGCCGCGCCGCGTGAGGACGCCGATGGCGATGCGCGGCAGCGCATGGTCTTCGAGCACGAGGATCGAGAGCCCGTTCAGAAGCGTCGCGCGATGCAGCCGCTCCTGCGGCACGACCGGCCCTTCCGCGATCGGCGGCGGCGGCTGCTCCCAGGCGGGGCGGGATCCGAACGCGCAGGCGGCGCCGAAGAGCGCGGCGAGCGCGTACGCGATCACGCGTCGCCCGATCACTGCTTCGCCTCCGGCTGGGGCGGTCGCACGACGTGCACGACGCTGCGCTTGTCGTCGGTGAGGTACGTGCGCGCCACGCGCTGTACGTCTGCGGCCGTCACGGCGCGGTAGGCGCGCAGTCGCTCGTCCACCGAGCGGATGCGCCCGAAGGCCACGTATTCGCCGGCGATGCGGCCGGCCATCTCGCTCGCCGTCTCCATGCCGGAGACGAGATCGACCTCGATCTGGCGCTTCGCCTTCGCCAGCTCCGCGGCGCCGACCGGCTCGCGACGCAGACGCGCGATCTGCTCCATGAACAGCGACTCGACGGTGTCGATGTCGCCGTCGGGCCGCACGCTCGCGAAGGCGTAGAAGAGACCGGCCTCCTGCAGCTCCCAGTATCCGCCCTGCGCGCCGAGCGCCTGCTGTCGCTCGTACACGAGCTTGCGATACAACCGCGAGGAGCGACCGCCCGACAGCACGAGGCTCGCGACGTCGAGCGCTTCCGCGTCCGCGTGCCCGGCCTTGGGCGCGTGCCACGCGGCGGCGAGGATCGGCGAGCGCACGTCGAAGTGGACGATCTGCCGGCGCTCGCCGCGCTGCTCGGGCTCGCGCGTCGGACTGCGCGGGATCGAAGCCACCGGCTGCAGCGATCCCATGCTGCGGCGGATCCGCGCCAGCGCGTCGGCCGGATCGAAGGCGCCCGCGATCGCGATCACGAGGTTGTTCGGCGCGTAGAACGTGTGGAAGAAGTCGCGGCACGCCTCGACGGTCACGGCCTCGATGTCGCTGCGCCAGCCGATCGTCGGCACCCGATACGGGTGCGCCGAGAAGGTGAGCGCGAGCAGCGCCTCGAAGGCGCGCCCGTCGGGCTGGTCCTCGGTGCGCAGGCGGCGCTCTTCGAGCACGACCTGGCGTTCGCTCGCGAGCGTCTCCTCCGTGATCTTGAGGTTGCGCAGCCGCTCGGCCTCGAGTTCGATCACGAGCGGCAGGCTGTCGGGCGCGACGTCGGCGTGATAGACGGTCACGTCGGCCGTCGTGTAGGCGTTCACGCGCCCGCCGCGGGCCTCGATCATGCGCTCGTGCGATTCGGGCGGCAGCCGATCGGTGCCACGGAACATCATGTGCTCGAAGAGATGCGCGAGCCCCGTGTAGCGGGTCTCGTCCTTCGCACCGACGCGCACCCACATCTGGAACGAGACGGCCGGCGTCGCGGGATCGGGCAGCAGCAGGACGGTGATCCCGTTGTCGAGCGTCGTGATCTGCGTCCGCTGCGC
>JALOQG010000279.1 GCA_025453505.1 Myxococcota bacterium
CGTGCACTTCGATCGTGCCGCGCAGGCGTTCGGCGAAGAGACGCGCGGCCGCCACCTCGGTCTCCGTCAGCGCGACCGCGAACGCGTCGCCGTCGATGCGCGCGAGGCAGTGCTCGCGGCGCACCTGCCCGCGCGCGATCGCCGCGATCTCGCACAGTACCGCGTCGCCGCTCATCTGGCCGAAGTCGTCGTTGACGCGCTTCAAGTGGTCGACGTCGAAGAGCACGAGCGAGAGCGCGCGGCCGTGGCGCAGACAGCGCGCCATCTCGCGATCCAGGAACTCTTCGAGCTGGCGGCGGTTCGCGAGGCCGGTGAGGCCGTCCTCGATGCGCGTGCGGTGCACCTCTTCGTGGTACAACGTCTCGACGTCGGGGCCGCCCAGGAATTTGAGGATCGCGGAGCCGACGCGCACGCGATCGCCCGAGCGCAGCGCCGTCTCGAGATTCGCCGCGAGCGTCGTGTCGTTGATCGCCGTCCCGTTCGTCGATCCGAGATCCATCACCGAGACGGCTTCGCCGCGAACGCGCACGCGGCAATGGCGTCGCGATACGGTGTCGATCGGGATCGAGACGTCGCAACCGGCGTCGCGGCCGACGACGATCTC
This sequence comes from Myxococcota bacterium, assembly GCA_025453505.1. Classification (GTDB taxonomy): domain Bacteria; phylum Myxococcota_A; class UBA9160; order UBA9160; family PR03; genus PR03. The sequence goes on from JALOQG010000279.1 coordinate 605, forward strand.
GTCGCGGTCGAGCGTCCAGCGCCGGCCGAGCCCCGGTCCGTAGATCGAGACGAGGCAGGCGGGTTCGCCAGCGTCCTGCGGAACGATCGGAAGCGAGAGCTTCGCACCCGGCATGTCGCGGTCCGTCAACATGGTGGTTGCACCTCGTTTCGGTCGGCGCACCCGGCGACTGAATGGAATCTGCGCTCGTGCGGTGGGGCGGCCCCGAAGGGCCTGCACTCAAGTTGCCGGCGGAGCGAAGCCGCGCGTCTGCTGGATCAGGAGGTAGAGCTGCCCGTTGGTGCTGCCGAGCAGCGTCTCGACGAGCAGGCCGTCGGTGTCGCAGGCACGCGCCCGGTCGAGCATGCGGCCGAATACCTCGAGGAAGGTATCGCTGTGGCGGGTGCGGATCGGCGTCGACCAGAACAGCGCCCAGGAGTCGCGATCCTCCTCGGCCGTGAAGTGGAGGCCCATCATCGCGCGCGCGAAGACGTGCTCGTCGCCGCTGCCGAGCGCCGACCACATCGTCCGCGATTCCTCCGGCGTCACGGGACCGCCCGCCGCGACCGCCTGGCTCGACACGAAGAGCAGTCCCGCGCGCACCCCGAGTTGTTGATGGATGAGGCGCGAGAGGCGCAAGAACGCCTCCTGTCGCGCGTGCTGTTCGTTGGCGGCGATCGCGCGCGCCTGCGCTTCGGCCTGCTCGGTCGCGCGGCGCATCTCCTGATATTGCAGGTCGATCGCGCGGCTCGAGCGTTGCAGCTCTTCGCGCTGCAAGAAGAAGCCGATCACGAGCCACAGGAACGCGAGCGGCGCGAACGCGCCTTCGAGGAATCCGCCGACCGACGGCGGTCCCTCGGCGACGAAGCGATCGAAGCCGACGACGCCGAAGATGTAGTAGAGCTGCGCGAGAACCCACGCGATCGTGAGCCCGACACCGAGCCGCAGCAGCCAATTCGAGTCGCGCATCGCGTCGGGCGGCTCGCTCTGCGGGCGCATCGCTACCCGATCACGGCGAGCTGGCGCGACTGCGCGATCAGCTGTCCGTCGCGGCTCCACACTTCGCCGTCTTCCTCGACGAATCCCTGCTCGGCGAAGCGCGAGCGGAACACGGCGAGATGGAAGTCTTCCGCCGTGGCGCCGGCGAGCGGCAGATCGCGGCGGAAGTGGATCGTGAGATCGACGGTCGGCACCGGACCGAGGCCTTCCGGCGTCGATGCGATCGCGAAGCACGCGGGCGGCCAGGCGTCGGTGAACGCGGCCAGCAGCGGCGCGTCGGCGATGCGCGGTTCCGCGGTGCGGATCCAGCCGCCCACGACGGCGTGCTCTGCGCTCGAGGGCGGCGGCTTGCCGATCGCCCAGCGGTACTCGTAGCGGTCGTGCATCGGAATGCCGCCGCCGAAACGCGCGCACGCTTCGGGCGGCGGCGCCTCGGGCATCGGGGCCTGATCGAAGCTCGGTCCCGCGCGCGGCTTCGAGAACGCGCCGAGCGCGAGCGCGAGTACGCGATCGCCCTGCAGCATGCGCGCCGACACCGCCGTCATCGAGCGCCCGATCCGCTCGACGCGCGTCTCGACGCGCACCGGTCCTTCGACCGGCGGCGCGGTGTAGTGCACGGTCAGCGAACGCGGCGCGCGATCCGGGTCGACCTCCGCGGCGAGCGCCTTCAGCACGATCGCCGCGACGTAACCGCCGTTCGGACCGCGCACCACCCACCAGCCGGTGTCGATGCGTCCCTCGTGGACGCCACCGCCGACGGGCTCGAGCTGCGTGTCCCGATCGAAACGTGTCTCGCTCATCGCCGTCGAGATTGGCAGAGGAGCGCCGCGATCGCGACCAGCGCGCCGGCCGCCGCGCCGGGCTCGGGAACGAACGAGAACCCGAAGACCGCGCCTTCGCCGCCGTGCCCCGGATCGCCCGTGAAGATGTTCGACGGCGGATCGCCGAAGGCCCACGCCCCGGCGAACGCATCCGCCGCGCCGTCGTCGTCCATGTCCGCGAGCGCCGTGGACCAGCCGAGCCAGATGCCCGCGAAGTTCGCCTCGAAGCGCTCGTCCGCGGCGCCGGAGCCCGCGTCGGCGATGCCGTCCGGTCCGCCGCGGAACAGGAACGCGAGTCCTTCGTCGCTCTGGCCGGAGTCGTGAAACGGCGAGCCGACGACGACGTCGGCGTAGCCGTCGCCGTCCCAGTCGCCGCCCGCCACCGAACATCCGAAGAGTCCCTCGCATTGGTTGGAGACGCTGCCGGGCTGGTCGCCTTCGAATTGCGTCGCAGCGGTGTCCGGACCGCCGCTCGCGATGCCGTCCGCTCCGCCGAGGAACACGAAGGCGGCGCCTTCGTCCACCTGGTCCGCGTCGTAGGCCGGCGCGCCGACCACGAAGTCCGGGAATCCGTCGGCGTCGACGTCGCCGGCGGCCGCGACCGAGTAACCGAAGCGCGCGCCGATCTGATCGCCCTCGAGCTGCGCGCCGGCGGTGGACGGTCCGCCGTCTTCGATGCCGTTCGCCGAGCCGTAGAAGACGAAGACGGCGCCTTCGCGCTCGTCGGGCGCGTTGTAGCGCGGCGCGCCGACGATCACGTCGTCGTAGCCGTCGCCGTCGAGATCGCCCGGGCCCGCGACGGCATTGCCGAGGAATGCATCGCTCTGATTGCCCTGCAGCACCGCGTGCGCGGTCGCGAAGCCCGCGCTCGCGACGCCGTCCGGGCCGCCGAGAAAGATCATCGCGACGCCTTCGCGCGATTCCTCGCCGGTGCTCTGGAAGAGGTACCCGCCCGCGATCACGTCGTCGTAACCGTCGCCATCGACGTCGCCGGCGCTCGACACGCTCGAGCCGAGCCGCGCATTCTGTGCGTCGCCTTCGAGGATCGCGCTCGCGACCTCGAGACCGCCGCTCGGGATTCCGCCGGGCCCGCCGAGGAACACGAACGCGCCGCCCTCTTCGAAGTCCGCCGCCTGCCCCTGACTCTCCCAGCCGCCGGCGCCGACGATCACGTCGCCGTAGCCGTCGCGGTTCACGTCACCCGCGGATCCGACGGCGGCGCCCATGCGCGCCTGCGCCTGGTTCGACTGCAACACCGTATCGGCGTCGGCGAAGGTCGCGCCGCCGAGTCCGCCCGGCCCGCCGTGGAAGACGAAGGCCGCGCCTTCGCTCGCCTGGCCGTCGGTGTAGAACATCGAGCCGACGATCAGATCCTCGTAGCCGTCGCCGTCGACGTCGCCGGCCGACGCGACGTCGCTGCCGAAGCGAACGCCGGGCTGATCCGGCTCGATGCGGAGCACCGGTTCGAGCGCCGCGGCCGTGTCCGCACGCAGCCCCGCTCCCACGACGAATACCGACACGAAGACCGACACCCGGATCCCATCCAACGACCGACGCAGCATCTTCCGCAGCACCCCTGTTTGCGCTCGCTCCGATCTGCGAGAACGCGGCAGGGTAGGGGACGCCGGCAGGGCCGGCCCGCCTGCAACCGCGCGCTCCGAGCGGCATCTGAGCAGCACATGGACGATCTCGACCGGCAATTCCTCACGGCCGCTGCGGTTGCCGCAGCGCGGGCGATCGCGCCGCCGGACGCGGCGTTTCTCGACGCGTGGCGGCAGCTCCACCACGCGGCGCAGCTCGCGAGCGAAGTCGGCAAGGCGTGGGGCGAGCCCCGGGCGGACGATTCGCATTCGAGCCTCGCATGGCGCGGGGGCGCATTGGTCGGACCGGAGATCGTCGCGCCGCGGCCGTTCCGTGCGGAGCTCCGGCCACGTGAGTTGACGCTCTCTCTCGTCGGCGAGGACGGCGTGCTCCTCGCAGCGCGTTCGCTCGTCGGTGCGCGCTTCGCGGAGGCGATGCAGTGGACGCGCGCACAGGCCGGGATCGCCGCTGGAGAGCCAGCGCGACACGCGTCGGTGCCGGCGCCCGATCTGCCGCCGCATCCGGTCGCCGAGGGCGCGGCCGCGGCGCTCGCCGATCTCCTCGACGGTGCGGATCGCGTGCTCGGAGCCGTCGCGGCGGCGCTGCCCGATGCCTCGCCGGTGCGCGTCTGGCCGCATCACTTCGACATGGCGACGCTCGCGGTGATCACGCCCGATCGCACGCTCGGCGTCGGTCTCGCCGTGCCCGATGGGATCGAGC
>JALOQG010000280.1 GCA_025453505.1 Myxococcota bacterium
CCGAGGCGCCCCTGCGCGATCTCGAAGCCGCGTCCTTCGCCGAGGATCAGGTTCGACGCCGGTACGCGCACGTCCTCGAAACGCAGCTCGGCGTGGCCGTGCGGGGCGTCGTCGTAGCCGAACACCGTGAGCGGCCGTACCACGCTCAGGCCCGGCGTGTCCTTCGGCACCAGGATCATCGACTGCTGCTCGTGGCGCGCCGCGTCCGGGTTGGTCTTGCCCATCACGATGAAGATCCGGCAGAGCGGGTGCGGCGCGCCGGTGATCCACCACTTGCGGCCGTTCAGCACGTAGGCGTCGCCGTCGCGGCGGATCGACAGCTCGATGTTGGTGGCGTCGGAACTCGCGACGTCGGGCTCCGTCATCGCGAAGGCCGAGCGGATCTTCCCCTCGAGCAGCGGCGTCAGCCACTCCTTCTTCTGCTCGGCGCTGCCGTATTTCGCGAGCAGCTCCATGTTGCCCGTGTCGGGCGCCGAGCAGTTGAAGACCTCGGGCGCGACGAACGAGCGGCCCATGATCTCGCAGAGCGGCGCGTACTCGAGGTTGGTGAGACCGGCGCCCCAGTCGACGTCGGGCAGGAACAGATTCCACAGCCCCTTCGCGCGCGCCTTCTGCTTGAGCTCTTCGAGCTTCGGCCACGGAGCGCTCCAGCGATCCGGCGACGCGGCGATCCACGCCTCGAACGCGTGTTCGTGCGGGAGCACGTGCTCGTCCATGAAGGCCGTGAGCGTGCGGCGCAGGGCCTCGACTTTGTCCGAATACGCGAAGTTCATGCGAAGAGGTCGCCTCCGAAGCGGTCGCCGAACGCCATGCGTTCGACGGGGCGTCGCGTGAGGGGTCCGTGGCCCTTCGAGGCGGGCCAGCCGATCGGCACGAAGGCGGCAGTCGCCCACGGCGCCGGGATCTCGAGCAGTGTGCGCACGACCGGCTCGGCCTTGCAGAGCAGCGTCGTGAGGACGCAGCCGAGGCCCTCGGCGCGGCACGCGAGCAGCAGGTTCTGCACGGCGTGGTAGATCGAGGCGCCGCCGACGACCGACGGCCGTCCGAGGCCTTCGTCGGTGATCGACATGCGGCGCACGTCGAAGCAGAAGACGACCAGCACCGGCGACACGTCGAGGTGTTCGCCCAGGTGATCGGCCGCGGCGAGCATGCGGTCCCGTTTGCCGGCCGCTTCGCCCGTGAGGCCTGCGGACGCCTGCATGTACTCCTGCTGGTACTCCTTCCAGAGCGGCAGGTAGAGGTCGCGCAGCGCGCGGCGCTTCGCGGGGTCGCGTACCGCGATCATCCGCCAGGGCTGTGCGTTGCCGCCGGTCGGCGCCCACACGGCGGCCTCGAGGACGCGGCGCAGCACGTCGTCGGGAATCGGATCGGGGCGGTGCCGGCGCACGGCTCGCGTCGTGCGCATCGCTTCGTAGAGGTCCATGGGAGTCTCCGCGGGCGCGCAGCATAGTCGGATCGCTAGCTTGCCGCGATGCAGCCGTCCCGGGACGAACTCCTGCGCACGCTCTCGGCCGACGGCAGCGTCTCGGTGCGCGCGCTCGTCGCGACGGATCTGGTGCGCGAGGCGGCGCGCCGGCACGCGACCGCGCCGACGGCGACCGTCGCGCTCGGGCGCGCGCTGATGGGCGGTCTGCTGCTCGCGAGCGAGGCGCAGGACGGCGAGCGCGTGCAGATCCAGATCCGCGGTGACGGACCGATCGGGACGATCACGGTGACGGCGTCGAGCGACGGCGCGGTGCGCGGCTACGCGTCGCGCCCGCACGCGGACCTGCCGCTGCGCGGCGAGGGCTTCGACGTCCCGGGCCTCGTCGGTCCCGGCCTGCTGACGGTCGAACGCAACCACGCGGCGTGGAAGCAGCCGTACAACGGGATCGTGCCGCTCGCGTCGGGCGAGATCGCGACGGATCTCGCCCACTACCTGCTCGAGAGCGAACAGAAGCCGTCGGCGGTGGCGCTCGGCGTCTTCCTCGGCGCGGGCGATGGCGTCGAGGCGGCCGGCGGGTATCTCGTGCAGTCGCTGCCCGGCGCGAGCGACGCGGCGCTGCGCGTCCTCGAGCGGCGCGTGCAGGCGCTGGTGCACCCGTCGGTGCTGCTGCGCGACGGCGTGGACGCGACGGGTCTCGTCGATCGCCTGCTCGGCGGGCTCGGCGCGCAGCGCGTCGGCCGGGTGCGGCCGCGCTTCCACTGCCCGTGCAACATGACCCGCATCCTGCGCGCGATGGTCTTCCTCGGGCCCGACGAGATCGGCGACATCCTCGCGAAGCGCGAGACCCTCGAAGTGCGCTGCGAGTTCTGCACCGACGTCTACTACGTGCCGCCCGAGCGGGTCGCGGCGCTCGCGGGCTGAACGCGGCGCCGCATCGCGCGCTCCGGACGACGGACTCGCGGCGCAACGGCAGGACCGGCTGCCGTCAGCGCGCCGTGACGAACGCCTCGACGCGCTCGTGCCAGATCTTCTCCGGGTCATCGAGCAGACCGAGCCGGCGCGCGCAGTCGTAGAGCAGGATGCGGTCCGACGCGGGCCGTCGCGCGGCCTTCGGGTGGATGTGGTCGCTCGCGAGGCGCCCGGTGATGTGGAGGAAGAGCGCGGCGGCGTGCTTGTAGGCGGGGATCGGCTCGCGGAAGCCGACGTTGCCGAGGTGCTGGAGATCGTCGTTGCGCGCGAGGAACGCGACGTCGCCGGCCGCGAGCGCGGCGTCGCGCGCGGCGAAGCGATCCGGCGCGAAGGTCGCGAGGCCGAGCAGGTAGTCGCTGCCGTTCGCGACGAGGTCGATCGCGAGATCGTTGCCGGTGTAGACGCGCCAGGCGGGCCGCAGCCGGTCGCGCGTCGCGAGGCGTGAAAGCTCGAGCGCACGGTCGAGCGACGAGTGTTTGGCGCCGTGCAGCGCCGGGATCGCGAGCAGGCGCTGGAAGGTCTCGTCGTCCCAGATCTCGCCGTGCGGCGCGAAGCGCGGCGAGAGCTCGAAGGCGAGCGCGCCGTCGGCGCAGGATGCGGCGGCGGCGGCGTAGAGCGCGGCCTTCTCCAGCGCCGGCATCGCCTGCATCGCCGGACATTGCACGAGCACCGGACGGCCGCCGCGGCGCTCGATCGCGGCGATCGCGGCGCGATACGCGGCGAGCGGATCGGGGGCGCCGTGCGCATAGGCGCCCGCGTAGAACGGGACGCCGCCGCCGAGCGCGCGGCGCGTCGCGTCGAGCACGGCCTCGCGCTCCGGCGGCGAGAGGAGATCGCCGAAGCCGGTGTCCATGTTGACCGCGACGTCGAGCCCGGCCGCGCGCGTGCGCGCGACGTGCGCCTCGAAGCCCGCCCAGTCGATCGATCCTTCCGCGGTGTAGGGAAGCAGCGCGGCCGCGATGCCGTGCGGAGCGCGCGCGGAGAGGCGGCTCCAGGCGGAGGCGAGACTCGACGGACTCATGCGTTCGTGCCTCGCTTCGCCGCTTCGAGCGTTTCGCGCTCGGGGCGCGCGCGATAGAAGTCGTCGAGCGGATAGCAGCCGGAGATCAACCCCTTGCGCGGCGCGCTCGTGCAGTCGCTGAAGGTGCGGCACAGCTTCTTGCGCGCGAGCGTGCGGCCCGCGATCGCGTCGGCGGGCAGCTCCGGATACGAGAGCGCCATGCGGCCGAGGCCGACGGCGTCGAACCAGCCGTCGCGCACGCACGCCTGCGCGACGTGCGGGATGAACTCCTGCAGGTACGTCCAGCCCGTCGAGACGACGACCGCCTCGGGAACGGCGCGCTTGAGCGCGCGCGCCGCTTCGAGCAGCCGCGCGACGCCCGCGAGCGGATCCTCCGGCGGCGGATAGCCGTCGCTCGGCGGGAAGAGCGCCGGCCGCTGCGCGTGCGGCGCATAGTACGGACTGGCGGCCGTGACGTTGATCCAGCCGACGCCGCGCGCGACGAGTCCGCGCACGAAGGCGATCGGCTCGGCGAGATCGATGCGCGACGGATCGGCGGCGTCCACGCCGAAGCCGAGCGCGTAGGGCAGGGCGTGCGGCAGCGGCTGGCCGTCGGATCCGCGCGGCACGACGTCGAAGATCGAGAGCCGCACGCCGATGCGCAGCCGCGGCGCGGCGGCGCGCACCGCGTCGATCGCGCCGAACGCGAGGCGCGTGCGCGCTTCGAGCGTCGCGCCTCCGTAACGGCCGCCGCGATCGCGTGCGGCGAGGAACTCGTGGAGCAGATAGCCATGACAGTGCTTGACGTCGACGAACGCGTAGCCCGCGCGATCCGCGATCGACGCGGCGCGCGCGAAGTCGTCGATCAGCGCGTCGACCTCGGCGTCCGTCAGGACCGCGGCGTCGTCCCGCACCTCGGCGCGCGCATCGAGCAGCGCGTGACGGAACGCGACGCGCGGCCGCCGCGGGCCGGGATCGGGCACCGACCAGCGCCCGCTGTGCGTGAGCTGGAGGCCGACCACCGGCGCGGCGTGTCCGGCGCGCGTCGCCTCTTCGCAGAGCGCGGCGCGGAGCGCCGCGAGCGCGCCGAGATTCGCCTCGCTCGCGACGAGCTGGTG
>JALOQG010000281.1:0-8552 GCA_025453505.1 Myxococcota bacterium
TCGTAGGCGACCCATCCCGCCCGTTCGTAGTGGACCTCGACCCACGCGTGGGCGTCCGCGCGCGAGAGTTCGACGAAGCCGCCGAACTCGTTGGCGCGTCCGCCGGCGAATCCGTTGACGAGACGCGCGGAAACGCCGATCGAGCGCAGCAGTACGACCATCGCGCTCGCGAAGTACTCGCAGTGCGCCTCGGTGCTCTCGAGCAGGAAGCGTTCGATCGGCGAGCGCGGATCGCCCGGGACCTCGCGCGGCGGCGTATCGCTGTAGCGGCCGTTGTGCCGCAACCACGTCTCCACGGCACGCGCACGATCCGCGTCCGAGGCGCCGGGCGGCGCGATCTGGAGCGCGAGCGCGGCGATCTCGGGCGCGAGCGCGGGCAGCGCGAGGAAACGCTCGCCCCCCGGTGCGGGCGGCACGCTGCGATCGGCCCGCAGCGCCGCCACGTCGGGCGTCGCGACGTGACTCTCGACCGTGTAGTGGACGCGGCTCTCGGTGGACTCGGGCGCATACAGACCACCGTTCGGATCGCGCTCGAGGCGTCCGATCGCGCCGGCGACTTCGATCGGCGAGCCGGCGCCGAAGAGGACGCCGCTCGCAACCGGCTCGCGCAGCACGCGCTGCACGAGATCCGGCGGCGCCTGCGTGCGCGAGACGCGGATGCCGAAGTCCACCGAGCCGGGCAGGAGCTGGCGCGCCGGGGGCGTGATCGACCACTGGCGTCCGTCGAAAGTGTCGAAGGCGAGGCCGCGCCAATAGGCGCGCTCCGGCGGAAGCTGCACGCCCTGCACGGTCTCGACGCGCAGCGCGACGCTGGGATCGCTCCGGATGCGGCCGATGTCGCCGAGCGAGACCCTGTCCGAGAAGCCCGCCGCGGCACCGCCGAGTCCGCTGCCCGAAGCGAGCGACCCGCTCTGCAGGCGCGGCAGCACCAGGAAGATCCCGAAGGCGAGCGCGACACAGGCGGCCGACGCGGTCAGCGTGGTCCGCCACAGACGCGGGGCGAACGCGCGCTGCGCGACGCCGGTTTCGCCCGCCTGCATCGCCTCCATCCAGAGCGTGTGCTGGATCAGCGTCCACACCGTCGCGATCAGGAAGGCGAGCAGCAGCGGCGGGAAGAGGAACGAGTCGGTGAGGTTGGCGGCGAGGATGATCTGGAAGAGCGCGAGCGCGACGAGCAGGAAGTCCGAGCGGCGCGGGCGGGCGTCGAGAAGCTGCAGCGCCTGCGCGAGATGCGTGAAGTGCGCGAGCGCCACGAGAGCGAGCGCGCCGCGCAGCCACAGCCCCGCGGCGAACGCGCTCGCGAGCAGCAGCCCGGCGTTGAGGATCCACGCGCTGCGCTGCCAGGCGCGCGGCGCGAGCCGCGTGCGCAGCGCCACGACGACCGCCACCGCGTGCACTCCGAGCGCGATCGACGCCACCTGGCCGGTGAGCGCGAGCGCCGCCGCGCTGAGCAGCACGATCGCGTAGCTCGCGAACGGACGCGGCAGCGCGATCACGGCCGGCGTATGGGACCGTTCGCTCACGGCGTCGTGTCCGCGTCGCGCTCGGGCTCGACCAGCGCGAGGAATCCGAGCAGACGCGCGCGGTGCACGGCGCCGGTCCCCGAGCCGAAGCGCTGCGTGTCGGTGCGCAGCGCGACGCGTAGTCCTTCGCGCAAGCCCGACTCCGCCTGCGACGCGGCGCGTTCGACCGCCGTCTCGAAGTCTTCCGCGGCGCCGCGCGTGCGCAGGATCACCTCCGCTTCGCCGCCTGCGCTGCCCGCTTCCTCCCGCACCAGCAACACGCCGCGGCGCGCGCTCGCGCGCCAGTGCACGCGGCGCGGGGAGTCGCCGCGCGCGAAGTCGCGCAGGCCGGTCACCTCCGCATTGCGCGCGCCGCGCCCCTCGGCCTCGCGAATCGTGCGGGGCTCGCCGAGCAGCCGCCGCGGCGCGCGGCGCGCGGCGAGGCGGGGGTAGACGATCGCCGTGGCCTCGCGCGGGATCTCGAGCGACTTGACGAAGAGCCCGAACGGAAAGCGCGTGGAGACGCGGAAGGCGCGGAAGCGCAGCTCTCCGCGCGCATCCGGCTCGAAGCGATACGAACGCGACTCGGTGCGTCCCGGCGCGACGAGCATCGCGAAGACCGTCCCGAACGCGCGGTCCTGGCTCGCACGCGGTGCGGAGCCGAGATCCTCGACGACGATCGCGTGCGACCAGGTGCGCGGCTGCGCGTTGCTGATCTCGAGCACGACGCGCGACGCACGTCCGGCGACCCACTCGAAGGGCAGGCGTCGCTCGACGCGAATGCCGCGCAGCGCCGCCTCCGAGAGGATCCCCGAGAGGACCAGGAACGCGAGCATGAGCGAGAGGACGAGATAGAGCAGGTTGTTCCCGGTGTTGAGCGCGGCGAAGCCCACCGCGAACACGAGTGCGAAGAACACCCAGCCCGCGCGCGTCGGCCGCAGCCGGCGCGGGAGCTGGAGCCGGCGTCGCATCCACGCGCGGCGTGCGCCGCTCAGAGCGGAACGGCGGTGGCGTCCAGGATCTCGCGCAGGACCCACTCCGCCTCCTCGGAGGCCGCCGCGCCGGCCTCGCGCGGATCGAGCCACACGCGATGTGCGAGTACGCCGACGGCCAGATCGCGCACGTCCTCGGGAATGCAGTAGTCGCGGCCGTCGATCAGCGCGCGCGCCTGCGCGATGCGGCGCAGCGCGACGGCGCCGCGCGGCGACGCGCCGAGCCGCAGTGCGGCGTGCTCGCGGGTCGCACGCACGATCTCGAGCAGGTACGCCACCAGCTGGTCGTCGAACTTCACGCGCTCGGCGGCGGCGCGCATCGCGAGCAGCTCGTCGCTGGTCAGCACCGGCTCGAGCCGCGGGAGTTCGGTCGCGGCGGGATCGTCGCGCAGCACCGCGGCCTCGTCGGCCGGCTCGGGATAGCCGATGCGAACGCGCAACAGGAAGCGGTCGAGCTGCGATTCCGGCAGCGGATGCGTCCCGTGGTGGTCGACTGGATTCTGTGTCGCCACGACGAGGAACGGCTGCGGCAGACGGTGGGCGATGCCGTCGATGCTGACCGACGCCTCCGCCATCGCCTCGAGCAGCGCCGACTGCGTCTTCGGGCTGGCGCGGTTGATCTCGTCGGCGAGCACGACCTGCGCGAAGAGGGGTCCCGGCTGGAACACGAAGCGGCCGCTCGGCCGGCCTTCGACGATCTCGGGCACGGACGCACCGACGAGATCCGAGGGCAGCAGGTCGCTGGTGAACTGGATGCGGCGGAAGGTCGCGTCGAGCGATCGCGCGAGCGCGTGCGCGAGCGTGGTCTTGCCGACGCCGGGCACGTCCTCGACGAGCAGATGTCCGCCCGCGACCCACGCCTCGACGCTCTGGCGCACGACCTCGGGCTTGCCGCGCAGCGCACGTTCCACCTGCGCGCGCAGGCGGCCGGCGAGCTCGGCGGCGCGCCGGGCATCGAGGACGGCGAGCGGGGCAGCGGGATCGGGCGGGGCGTGGCGCGACACTCTGCGCTCTTCGGCGGCAGGACGCGTTTGCTCAAGCGGCAGGCCGCGCGCAGACGACCGGCAGCTCGCGCGCAGCGAAACGCTTCATGCGCGCGGCGTCAGGGAGCAGCGGTCGCAGGGCCCGCGAGAGCCGCGCGCGGATCCTTGGCCTGCGCCGCCTCGCGCGCTTCTGCGACGAAGCGCGCGAGATCGCCGCCCAGCGCGTCGAGGCGCGCCTGCCAGAGCGGGAGATCCCGCTCATAGGTACCGCGCAGCGCGAGACACGGGTCCGCGAGCGGCGTGCGTTCGGCGACGCGCGCGGGGTCGGCCGTGGCGAGTGGCAGGGCACGCAGCGCGGCGCGCGCCTCGTCCTCGAGTCGCGCGCGCTCGAGCGGGGTCGCGTCGGCCGCGGGCGTTTCGTAGAGAGCGGCGATGCGGTCGCGCAGCGCGCCGACGACGCGCCCGACCGCGCGCTCGTCGTCGATGCGGGCCCGCTCCCGCGCGGCCTCGGCGGCGCCGCGCCGTGCGAAGAAACGCAGGCTCGCCTCCTCGCCGACGAAGGTCGCGACGCCCTCGTTCCAGTCGGCATCGCCCGAGACGAACGCGGTCGCGTGTACGAGTTCGTGCAGCAGCGTCTCGACGAAGGCGCCGGCAGGTCTCGAGCCCGCGCGCGCGCAGTCGCGCCGCCTCGCGTTCGGCGCGCACCGGATCGAAGAATCCCTTGTAAGGCATGCGCCCGATCAGCGGGAACCAGAAGCCGGCCGCCTCGATGTGATGCGACTCGGTCGCGACCAGCGCCGTCACGACGCGATCGCCCGGCCACGCGGCATAGTCCGTATATTGCCCGTCGACCTGCAGGCCGAGCGCGGCCGCGAAGGCGAGGACGTCGGCGACGAGGACGAGCGAGGTGCGCACCTCGTCGGGCGTCGCCGGATCGGCGAGGACCTCGTCGATCGGCCGTTCGGCGCGCAGCAGGCGGAGCTGGCCTTCGGCGAGATGCGCGTAGTAGCAGCCGGGTGCGAAGAGGAGCAGCAGCGCGATGCCCGCGAGTCGACCCTTCGAGTGCGTGCGCGTCGAGATCGATCCCGAGCGCGCCGAGTGGGCGTCGGCCGAGGCCTTCGAGGCCGGCGCGGCGGGCGTCGAGGAACGCGACGGGGAAGGATGCACCATCCTGCTCGCCTACGCGCCCGCGGAGGCCGCGGCGGCGGTGGAAGCGGCGCTGCGGGCCGTCGCCGGCGAAGGCGCCGTCGCGACGCGCGAACGCGTCACGCCGCGCGATTGGCCGGAGACGTGGAAACAGGGGCTGCGTCCGCTCGTGGTGTCGCCGCGCCTCGTGGTGCGGCCGGAGTTCGCCGCCTGCGAACTCGCGCCGGGCCAGCGCGAAGTCGTGATCGAGCCGCGCCAGGCCTTCGGTACCGGCGCACACGGCTCGACGGCGCTCGCGCTCGCGCTGCTCGACGAACGTCTCGCCGCCGCAGCGGGCGGCCGCGTGCTCGACGTCGGCTGCGGCAGCGGCGTGCTGGCGATCGCGGCGCTCGCGCTCGGCGCGCGTCGCGCCGTCGCCTGCGACCTCGACCCGATCGCGGCGCGCGAGACGCGCGAGAACGCGATCCGCAACGGGCACAGCGTGGCGAGCTTCGCGGGCTCGCTCGATGCGCTCGCGTCCGGACGCTTCGATCTGGTCGTAGCGAACCTGATCTCGAGCGAGCTGCTGCCGATCCTCGACGCGCTCGTGGATCGCGTCGCGGCGGACGGTGCGATCGTCCTCTCGGGTCTGCTCCTCCCGGAGCGTGCCGGCGTCGAGGCGCGACTCGCTGCGCGCGGCCTCTCGATCCGAGCCGCGCGCGACGAGCTCGACGCGCGGGGTGACCACTGGCTCGGGCTCATGGCATCGCGCTGACGCGCGCGCGCCAATCGTCGAGCAGCGCGGCGAGCGTCGTCTCGAACGGAATCGTCGGGCTCCAGCCGGTCGCGCGACGCAGCCGCGTGGCGTCGCCGATCGAGGGACGCGCCGGGCGGAAGCGCGCGGCGTCGACTTCGACCCGCGGCCGGACCGCGCTGCGTTCGATCAGCGTCTCGAGCAGCTCGGCGATCGAGCGTCCGACGCCGCTCGCGACGTTGTAGGCGCCGGCCGGCGCGCGTGCGCGATCGAGCAGACGCACGTACGCATCGACGACGTCGCGCACGTCGAGGAAGTCGCGCACCGCGGCGAGATTGCCGACGTGCATCACCGGCTCGCGGCGGGCCGCTTCCATCTCGGCGATCTGGCGGGCGAAGCTGGCCGCCACGTACGGCTCCTGCTGTCCTGCGCCGGTGTGATTGAACGACCGCGCGCGCACGACGTCGAGGCCGCGGGCCGCGAACGCCTCGGCGAGCAGATCGGCGGCCGCCTTCGAGCGCGCGTACGGAGAGCCGGGCGCGAGCGGGGCGGATTCGTCCAGCGGCACGGGCGTGTCCGAGCCGCCGTAGATCTCGCCCGACGAGATCACGAGTACGCGCGCACGCGGCGCACGGCGGACCACGGCCCGTAGCACGTGGAGCGTGCCGGCGTAGTTGACGCGCGCGACCGTCTCGGCCGCGCCGAAGGATTCCGCCACCGACGCGCGCGCGGCCAGGTGCACGACGGCGTCGGGCGCGGCCGCCGCGATCGCCGCATCGACGACGCCGGCGTCGGAGACGTCGACCTCGCGATCGGCGGCGACGACGCTGTGACCGTCCTGCGCGAGGCGCGGAACCAGCACCGATCCGACGAAGCCGCTCGCGCCCGAAACCCACACGCGCACGGGCCCAAGCTGCCAGAGGCTTCGGCGCTGTGCTACACGCCGACGTCTTGCAAGGCACCCTCGCAGCCGTTCTCTTCGATCTGGGCGGCGTGCTCGTGCACCTCGACTACGCGACGATCGCGGCCGAGGCGGCGAGTCTCGGCGTCGCGCTCGATGCGAGCGCGCTCGTGCGCGCCGAAGGGCACGCGCGGCGTGCCATCGACGCGCGCGCCGGTCTGCTCGGCGCGGTGCCCGGCACCGATGCGACGCGGGTGCCCGACTACTTCGACGATCTGCTCGCCGGTGCGGACGTCGCAGCCGACGCGCGCGCGGATCTGGTGCCGCGGCTGCGCGACCGGCATCGCGAGAGCAATCTCTGGCGGGTCCCGTTCGCCGAGGCGGCCGCGACGATCGCGCGGCTGCGCGCAGCCGGCCTCCGGCTGGGCGTCGTCTCGAACGCGGACGGGCGCGCCGCGGCGGTGCTCGAAGCGGCCGGACTCGCCGGCGGCTTCGACGCGATCCTCGATTCGCATCTCGAGGGCGTCGAGAAGCCCGACGCCGAGATCTTCCACCGCGCGCTCGCGCGCGTCGGCGCGCGCGCCGAGCGCACGGTCTTCGTCGGCGACATCCTCTCGATCGACATCGTCGGCGCGCGGGACGCCGGGCTGCGGCCGATCCTGATCGACCCGGCGTCGGCCTACGCGGACGTCGACGTGGAACGCATCGAGCGCCTGCCCGAGCTCTTCGCGCGCATCGGGCTGGCCGACGGAGGCTGCGCGTGATCCTCGGCGTGTCGGGTCCCTATGGTGCGGGCAAGGGCGAGGTCGTCGCGTACCTCGAGGCGCGCAGCTTCTACGCGTTCTCGCTCTCGGACGTGATCCGCGACGAGCTGCGCGCGCGCGGCGAGAGCGAGACACGCGAGCGCATGATCGAGCTCGGCACCGCACTGCGGGCGGAGCACGGGCCGGCCGCGCTCGCGAAGCGGCTGATCGCGAAACTCGAACCCGACCGGAACTACGTGATCGATTCGATCCGGCATCCGGCGGAAGTCGAGGCCCTGCGCACGCACGCGCGCGGCTTCCGGCTGATCTGGGTCGACGCGGATCCGGCGCTGCGCATCGAGCGGTTGCGATCGCGCGGTCGGCCGGGCGATCCCGAGACGCTGCCGAAGCTGCTCGAACAGGAAGGGCGCGAGCGCAGCGGCGGAGGCGCGGCGGCGCAGCAGCTCGACGCCGTCGCGGCGCTGGCGGACTTCCGGGTCCGCAACGAGGGCGCGCTCGCGGCGCTGCACGCCGAGATCCAGCGCGTCCTCGGCGCCTGCCAGGGCTTCGAGCGCCCGAGCTGGGACGAATACTTCCTCGACGTCGCGCAGATGGTCGCGTCGCGCAGCAACTGCGTGAAGCGTCACGTCGGCGCGGTGATCGCGCGCGACAAGCGCATCATCTCGACGGGCTACAACGGCACGCCGCGCGGCACGCGCAATTGCAACGAAGGCGGCTGTCCGCGCTGCAACGGCTTCGCAGAATCGGGCACGCGCCTCGACGAGTGCCTGTGCTCGCACGGCGAGGAGAACGCGATCGTGCAGGCCGCCTATCACGGCGTCGCGGTCCGCGGCGGGACGATCTACACGACCTTCTTCCCGTGCCTCTTCTGCACCAAGCTCATCATCAACGCCGGCATTCTGGAAGTCGTCTACGACGCCGCCTACGCCCTCGACACCCGCGCCGAGTCGCTGCTCCACGAAGCGAACGTCGTCGTGCGCCGCGTGGAGCGAGAGCGGGATCGCTAGGGCGCGCCTCCGAACAGACCCTTCAGCTCGGACGGGGCGTGCTCGCCGATGACGAGCTGCTCGAGCACGCCGAGGCCCGTGCGATCGCCCCACCGCGCGCGCACGAGTTGCTGCACGTGGATGAAGCGCGGATCGAGCGGGTTCACGTCGGCGAGCGCCCAGCTCTCGCCGCCCACGGCCTCGGGCCCCTTCCACATGCCGTGGCCCCACTCGGGATGCAGGTAGCCGATCCCGCACATCTGGAACGTCAGGAGCGGTTCGAGCGCGATCGTGTGACGCGCGCCGCCGTGTTCGACGAGCTCGATCGCGGCGTGCGCCGCGCGCCGCGTTCCGGACTCCCATGCGATGCGGTGCGCGACGTCCTGCATCGAGACGAGTCCGTCCGTCGCGATCGCAGAAGACGTCGCGGGATCGGCGAGCAGCGGCACGCGCACGCCGTTCTGGTGCCAGCGGCGTCCGGCGGCGTCCTCGTTGACGTCGAAATGCGTGCAGCAGTCGTCGAAGTGCAGCGGCGCCCAGAGCCA
>JALOQG010000281.1:8570-8882 GCA_025453505.1 Myxococcota bacterium
GGGCGGATGCCCCACGAGCGGTCGCGACAGCCGAGCGTGTCGGAGGCGCCGACGGCGATGCGCTCGCCGTCCGCCGCGAGAGATCCCTCCCACGCGCCGAACTGGGTGAGACGCGTCACGTCCATCACGAGTCGGCCGTCGACGCGGTGTACGAAACGCGGCTCCTCGACCGCGACGCTGCGCGCGCGAAAGCGCAGATCCGCCTCGAGACGCTGCTCGTTCGGCGCGATCCGCAGCGCGAACGTGCGCATCGGCTCCTCGATCGCGACCTCGATCGGCCCGACGCGCAGCGCGCCGAGCCCGTCGCCCTGA
>JALOQG010000024.1 GCA_025453505.1 Myxococcota bacterium
CGAGCACCAGCTCGCTGTTCCCCGTGCCCTTGAACTCCTCGAAGATCACCTCGTCCATGCGCGAGCCGGTCTCGATGAGCGCGGTGCCGACGATCGTCAGGCTGCCGCCCTCCTCGACGTTGCGCGCCGCGCCGAAGAAGCGCTTCGGCTTGTGCAGCGCGTTCGAGTCGACGCCGCCCGAGAGGATCTTGCCCGAGTGCGGCACCACGGTGTTGTGGGCGCGCGCGAGACGCGTGATCGAGTCGAGCAGGATCACGACGTCGCGCTTGTGCTCGACGAGGCGCTTGGCCTTCTCGATCACCATGTCGGCGACCTGCACGTGGCGCGTCGCGGGCTCGTCGAAGGTCGAGGAGATCACCTCGGCCTTCACGTTGCGCTGCATGTCGGTCACCTCTTCGGGCCGCTCGTCGATCAGCAGCACGATCAGGTACACCTCGGGATGGTTCTCGGCGATCGCGTTGGCGATGTCCTTGAGGATCATCGTCTTGCCGGCCTTGGGCGGCGACGTGATCAACGCGCGCTGGCCCTTCCCGAGCGGCGCGATGAGATCGATGATGCGCGTCGTGGGTCCGCCGGACGGTGCCTCGAGCTTGAACTTCTCCTCGGGATAGAGAGGAGTCAGGTTGTCGAAGTTGATCCGGTGGCGAAGCTGCTCGGGTGCGTCGAAGTTGATCGTCTCGACCTTGAGCAGCGCGAAGTAGCGCTCGCCGTCCTTGGGCGGGCGGATCTGGCCGCGGATCGAATCGCCGGTGCGCAGGCCGAAGCGTCGGATCTGCGACGGCGAGACGTAGACGTCGTCGGGGCCCGCGAGGTAGCTCTCCTCGGCGGAGCGCAGGAAGCCGAAGCCGTCGGGCAGCGTCTCGAGCACGCCCTCCGCATAGATCTTGCCGCGGCTCTCGGCGTTGGCCTTCAGGATCGCGAAGATCAGGTCCTGGCGGCGCATGCCGGCCGCGTTCTCGACCTCGTAGGACTCGGAGAGCTCGGTGAGCTGCTCCATCGGCATGCGCTTCATCTCGGTGACGTCGAGCGTCTCTCCGCACTCTTCCCCGTCGTCGAGGAGATCTTCTTCGGTGAGCTCGTCGGCGACGTCGAGGATGTCCTGCGGCGACGAGCGACCGCCGCGACCGATGCCGTTTCCACCGCTGCCCCCGCTGCGCGACCGACGGCGCCCGCGCCGCGGACCGCGGCCTCCACCCATGCCGCCACCGTTGTGCGTATCGCTCGTTCGGTCCATGCTCGCTGCTGTGTCCTTGGTTTTGTGCGCGGCCGTGCGTCGCTCGTGGATCGGGCTCGCGCGTGTTCGGTGGGTCGGTTGGGAAGGGTGCCGGGGAGATTCCGCCAGGCTGGTCGCCGGCACGCTGGCCGGCGCGGATCACGAACCGGTGGGAATCATCGGGAGTCGGCAGGGAAAAGCGGACTCCGACCGGGACGCGACGGGTTTACGGAGGGCTGCGTTTCTCTCGGAACGTCGGCCTTTCGAGTTGACCGATTTCTGTTGCCGCCGTCCTTCGCCGCTTCCGCGAATTCCACCGGTGTCGTGATGCGGACCGGTCAGGAGTGATTCGATCGGATCGCGAATGGCTCGCCGGAGGAGGTGGGAAGCCGGCGGAGCGGAGACGACGGGGTCTCTTGGTTCGTGGAAGCGAGCCTATTCCGGCCCCCAGGGCATGTCAAGAGCTTTGCCGCCCGTCGTCCGTGACCGCGATGTAATGGAAGAGCCGCCCCGATGCGGGCCCGTCGCGTCGATAGCTGTGAAAGCGGACGGGGTCGCAGGCAGTGCACGCATCCTCGACGACTGCGATGCGTTCGGACGCGAAACCCGCACGAGAGAGATCGAGTGCAGCGAGACGCGCGAGTTCGATCTCGCAGTGACCCGGCCTCGTGGCGCGGAGCGCCGCATCGACGGCGTCGCCGAAGCGCAGCGTGAGAGCGCTCACCACCGGCGCGTCCACCTCGTAGCAGCGTGCACCGATGTGCGGACCGATCACCGCGACCGCATCCGCGGTGTCGTGGGCGATGCGGCCGAGTGCATCGACGCTGGCTTCGAGAACGCCCGCCGCGAGCCCGCGCCAGCCGGCGTGGACGGCCGCGACGGCGCCCGATGGCGTCGCGATCAGCACCGGAATGCAGTCCGCGGTGACGACGCCGATCGGGAGTCCCGGCACGTCGGACACGATCGCGTCGGCTTCGCCGAGCGGCGCGTCGCTCGCTCGCGTCGCGCGCAGGACGACACGCCCGTGCACCTGCTTCACGCGCACGAGTCCGCGCGGCGCCTCGCAGCCGATCGTGCCGAAGCCGTGCGCCTGGCGCGCGAGCAACGGATGCCGGATCCAGTCGCTCATGCGGCGCCCTCACGACGCCGGGCGGTGTCTACTGCGGCGAGCAGGTCCGGCGGCATGGGCGCTTCGAAGCGAAGCCGCTCTCCGCTCGCCGGGTGCGTGAAGCCGAGCACGGCGGCGTGGAGCGCCGGCCGCTCGAGGCCGAGAGCGTCGCCGCCGCGTCCATACACGGGATCGGCGACGATCGGCAGCCCGATCGAAGCGAGATGCACGCGGATCTGATGCGTTCGTCCGCTCGCCGGCCGCACCTCGAGCAGTGTGACGGCGGCCCGCGAAAACCTCTCGAGCACACGCCAATGCGTCGCGGCGGCGCGGCCCGATCGCGTCTGCACGGACATGCGCTTGCGATCGCGCGGGTGACGGCCGATCGCGCGGTCCACGTCGCCGGCGTCCGAGCCCGGCGTCCCGCGCACGAGCGCGAGATACACGCGCTCGATCGAGTGGTCCTTGAACTGCGCCGCGAGCGCCGCATGCGCGGCGTCCCGCTTGGCCGCGACCATCACGCCCGACGTGCCGCGATCGAGGCGGTGCACGATGCCGGGCCGCAAGACGCCGCCGATGCCCGCGAGATCGCGACAATGATGGAGCAGTGCGTTGACGAGCGTTCCACTCGCATGACCCGGCGCCGGGTGTACGACCAGCCCGGCCGGCTTGTCGATCACGATCAGGTCCGTGTCTTCGTGCAGCACTACGAGCGGGATCGCCTCGGGCGCGGCCGCGAGCGGCGCGGGTTCGGGCGGTTCCGCCTCGATCACCGACCCGGCGGCGACGCGCTGCGATGCCGCGCGCGCCGGCGACGCATCGCAGCGTACGCGGCCGTCGTCGATCCAGCGCGCGGCCTGTGCGCGCGCGATGCCCGCGAGCGCGGCGAGCGCTGCATCGAGCCGCCGCCCTGCATCCGCCTCGCCGACGACGAAGCGCATCGAGTCGGAGCTCAGCGGTGCCCGAGCAGGCGACCGCGCGGCGGCTTCGCGCGCCGGTGCTCCTCGAAGCGCGCGCCGTAGCTGCGCGACACCTGCGCGGCGTCGAGGCCCAGATAGCGCGCGTAGGCGGCGACGAAGCCGCGCACGTAGACGACGGCCGGCAGGTCGTCGAATCGCTCCTCCTCGAGGAAGCGCAGATACGCCGGACTGATCTTGGTGGCCGTCGCCACGTCCTCGACCTCGACGCCCCGCATCAGCCGCGCGCGTCGCAGGCGAGCGCCGTCCCACGCGACTTCGGTGCCGTCGTCGGCTTCCTCGACGTCGTCCATGCGATCGAAGGTGGGAACCTCGCGGCGCGCCTCGGCGAGCGGCTTCGCGAGAGACGCCTCGGCGAGCGGCGCGAGCACGACGGGCTCCTCGACGGCGATCGCCGCGCCCGAGTCCTGCTCGGCGCCGGAGAGCTGCGCGGCGTCGTAACGCCGGCGCAGCTCCGGATCCGCGAGCACGCGGTAGGCCGTCTCGATGCGGTCGCGCATCGCGCCGGCCTCTTCCTCGCCGAACATCGAGTACGTCGCCAGCGAGTCGTCGGCCCACGTCGCGATCAGCAGGCGATAGGCACGCTCGACCTCGTCCGCCGTCGCGTCGGGCCGGATCTCGAGCGTGTCGTAGTGATCGACCTCGTCGAAGCCCCTCATGCGAGCGGTCGCCTCGCGTATCCATGCGCGCCGTGGGGACGCGGCGCCGGGCGCGATCCGCGCGCGCGGCGGCCGGCGTCCATCAGCTTGCGCGCGATCCGGGTCAGATACACCGCCGCATCGGAGTGCGGATGTGACACCACGACGGGTCGGCGCTGACGGATCGCCTGCGTCACGGCTTCGTCGTGGTTCACGTAACCGACGTAGTCGGCCTCGATGCCGAAGTACTTCTTGCACACGCTCTTGACCGCGAACCCGAGTCGCACGTCCTCGGCGGTGCGCGCGGCATTGACCACGATGCGCGGCCGGAACCCCTGCACCGCGGCCGCGAATCGCTCGCCCTCCTCGGGCGCGATCGTGCGGATCTCGCGGAGCAGGTCGAGCGGCGTGCGGATGCCGCGCTGATTGCCCTGGTCCATCGCCTGGTGGACGAGCGCGCGTGCGGACTCGCTCGTCATCGCGAGACGCAGGCGGCGGTAGAAAGCGGCGCGCAGGAACGAGTAGGCGTTCTCGACCGAAGTCGGCTCGGGCGTCAGGACCAGGATCCCGTCCTGGCCGACGAGGAAGTAGTCCATCACGGAGGGGTGCGTACCGGCGCCGAGATCGACGAGCACGTGGTCGGCCGGGAGCTTGCGCAGCTCGGAGAGCAGCGCGACGCGGCGGAACGAACGCGGCTGCGGCGCACCGAGATGGCCTTGCGTGCCGGCAATCAGCCGCAGGCCCGGAATCGGCGTGTCGACCACCAGCTTGCGCAGGTCCGACTCCCGCTTGGCGACGAAGTCGGCGAGGCTCGCGCGCGGAGCGGGAACGCCGAGCACGGTGTGCAGATTGGCGCCTTCGAGGTCGGTGTCGATCGCGACGACGCGGCGGCCGGCCTGGGCGAGCGCGGCCGCGATGTTGGCCGTGAGCAGCGTCTTGCCGACGCCCCCCTTGCCGCCGCCGACCGCGAGCAGGTGCGGACCGCTCGAAGCCGTGGCGTCCGGGCGCGTGCCGGGACGGCTGCGAGGATCCGCTTCGTGTCGCACTAGTGCAGGGACTCGCGAGCGACGGCTGCGCCGTCCATCACGCGCAGGAAGGGGCGCCACTCGGCGTGGCGGTTGTGTGCGAGCGGCAGCGAGGCCAGCGGCGTCCAGCGAGGTCGCGCGGGCGCGCGCAGAAGGCGCAGGCCCGCCTGCTCGGGAGTCCGCCCGCCCTTGCGGCGATTGCAGTCGAGACAGCTCGCGACGACGTTCTCCCACGTGCTCCGGCCACCGTGCGCGCGCGGAACGACGTGATCGAGATTGAGCTGGGAGCGCGGGGGGCGGTCCCCGCAGTACTGGCACGTGAAGCCGTCGCGGCTCATCACGTTGGCGCGGCTGAAGCGCACGTGCCGCCGCGGGACCCGGTCGAAGACGGTCAGGATGATCACGCGCGGCGCGGGCAGCGGCCCGCGGCTCGTTCCGATCCATTCGACGGGTCGGGCCTCGGCGGCGTTCCCATGGCTGGCGCTCCGATCGTGCACGCGGAAGCCGCTCCACTGGTCGAAGTCGAAGGTCCGGTACTCGTCGCCCACGACCCGCGCGATGCCCTGGTAGACCAGCGAAAACGCGCGCCGTACCGACGTCACATGAATCGGTAGGTAGGAACGATTGAGCACTAAGACGGTCGAGTTCAGCATCGTGAACGCGGGGTCTCACGGTACCGGAAGCCCCCGCTGGGATCAACGGATCGGCACCCTATCACCCGAGAGAGTTCATCTCGATGACCCCGGCGGGGCCGCCTTGCGACCCGGAACGTGATCGGGGATCGTGTGCTCCGAATTTGCTCGACGGTTTCGAATCGTGGCCGGTTGCTGAGTTGCAAGGCCACAGGGGACCAGGAACGAGGACGGGCCGGCGGGGTGCTGGAGCCCGAAGCCTGGTCGAAGCGGAACCGTCGTTCGAGCTCGACAGACGAGAAAACGAGAACTTCCTGTGCGAATCGACCGGCGGCGTCTTGCGCCGCGTGAATCCAAACCGAGAGAGACGAGAGAGCGTCTCCGCCCGTCCGGAGATCGCTAGGCCGATCTCCGCTCCCTCTTCGTGAGCACCCCGCCAGACACCGGCGCGAGCCGGCCCGACTCGATCGTCCTCCCGCGGCCGGACCGCCAGCGGTGGGGCAACAGCCCGATGCAGAACGAGATCCTGATCAACGCGTCGCGCGGGGAAACGCGCGTAGCGATCCTCGAGCGCGGCACTCTCGCGGAGCTGCTCGTCGAGCGGCGCGGTGAACACAGCATGGTCGGCAGCGTGGTGAAGGGGCGCGTGACGCGCGTCCTGCCCGGCATGCAGGCCTCCTTCGTGGACATCGGCCTCGAGAAGGCCGCCTTCCTCTACGCCGGCGACTACTACGAGTACGCGAGCGACGTCGACCTCGGCGACGAGGACGGCGACGGGCCGCGACCGCAGCGAAACGGCAATCGCCGTGGAGGCGGTGGCCGGCGCGGGAGTGGCCGCGTCGTCCCGAAGATCGACACGATCCTGTCCGAGGGGCAGGAGATCATGGTGCAGGTCGCCAAGGAACCGATCGGCACCAAGGGCGCGCGCATCACCTCGCACGTGGCGATCGCGGGCCGGCACCTGGTGCTGACGCCGTCGGGCTCGAAGGTCGGCGTCTCGCGACGCATCGACTCCGATCGCGAACGGCGCCGGCTGCGCGAGATCGTCGAGCGGCTGCGTCCGCCCGGGGTGGGATTCATCATCCGCACCGCCGGCGAGGGCGCTCGCGAAGCCGATCTCGAGGCCGACGTCTCGTATCTGGCGGCGGCCTGGGAGGCGATCCAGTCGCAGCGCGACGCGCGCGCGCCGGCCGTCCTCTACGCCGAGCCGTCCCTTCCCCTGCGCGTCGTACGCGACGTGGCGAACCCCGAGACCCGCAAGATCGTCGTCGACTCGAAGCAGGTCTACGAGGAGATGACGTCCTTCGTGTCGCGCTTCGTCGCCGACCCGAAGCCGCGCGTCGAGCTGTATCGCGACACGCTGCCGATCTTCGACCACTACGGGATCGAGGCCGAGATCGACGCCAACCTGAGCCGCAAGGTCTGGCTCAAGTCGGGCGGCTACCTGATCGTGGACCAGAGCGAGGCGCTCACCGCGATCGACGTCAACACCGGCCGCTACGTCGGCAAGCGCGATCTCGAAGAGACGGTGCTGAAGACGAATCTCGAGGCCGTCAAGGAAGTGGTGCACCAGCTCCGCTTCCGCAACATCGGCGGCCTGATCATCGTCGACCTGATCGACATGGAAACCAGCGAGAACCGCGAGAAGGTGTATCGGGCCTTCCAGGAAGCGCTGCGCCAGGACAAGGCCAAGACCAACATCCTGAAGATCTCCGAGCTCGGTCTGGTCGAGATGACGCGCAAGCGCACGCGCGAGAATCTCGTGCAACAGCTCTGCGAGCCGTGCTTCTACTGCGAGGGGCGCGGCTACGTGCTGTCGCGCGAGAGCGTCACGCACAAGGTGCTGCGCGAGATCCGCAAGGACCTGCCGCGCTTCGGCGGGCGGCAGATCGCGATCGCGGTGTCGCCGCGCGTCGCGGAGATGCTGCTCGGAGCGGAGCGCGAGGCGCTCGCCGAGCTGTCCACCGAGCTCGGCCGCGCGGTCGAGGTGCGGGCCGTTCCCGGCCTCCACCAGGAACAGTTCGAGGTGATCGCGCTCGACTCGGGTCCCCCGGTCGAGTTCCCGATCCCCTGGCTCGGCCTGGGCGGGCCGGAGCAAGAGACGCCGGACGAGCCGGAGGCCGCGTCTGCCCCGGAGCCCGCGCCGCTCGCGGCCCCGGCCGTGATCGCTCCACGCGCGAGGGCCATGGATTTCGAGGACTTTTCACCGCTGGACCTGGCCGAAGAAGAGCCCGGCCCGGCGGTTGACGGCGAGAATCGATTTCCGATACTGCCGCGTCCCGAGCAAGAGCAAGGCGAGGAGTCGTGATGTACGCGGTGGTCCGCACCGGCGGCAAGCAGGTTCGTGTGGCGCCCGGCGAGGCGTTGTGGGTCGAGAAATTGACCGGCGACGTCGGGACGACGATCGAACTCGACGACGTGTTGATGGTCGGCGGCGACGGCGTTCCGCGCATCGGAACCCCGAACGTGGCCGGCGCGAAGGTCGTCGCGACGATCCTCGGCCAGGGTCGCGGCGAGAAGATCACGATCTTCAAGGCCAAGCGCCGCAAGCGCTATCGCCGCAAGATCGGGCATCGGCAGGACTACACGCAGATCCGCGTCGAGAGCATCCAGGGGTGAAAGCCGTCTGTGGCGCGCAGCGAGCCGCAGGCGAGCGAAGTTCATAAGGACCAGCCGTGGCACATAAAAAGGGACAGGGCAGCTCTCGC
Organism: Myxococcota bacterium; assembly: GCA_025453505.1. Taxonomy (GTDB): domain Bacteria; phylum Myxococcota_A; class UBA9160; order UBA9160; family PR03; genus PR03. The sequence continues at coordinate 8,302 of JALOQG010000024.1, forward strand.
AACGGCCGCGACTCGCACGGCCAGCGCCGTGGCGTGAAGCGCTACGCCGGCGAGAACGTGCTCGCGGGCAACATCCTCGTGCGCCAGTGCGGGACCCGGATCCACGCCGGCCGCAACGTCGGGCAGGGCCGCGACTACACCCTCTTCGCGCTGACCGACGGCACCGTGCACTACGGCTCCTCCAAGGGCCGCACCGTCGCGCGCGTCGAGCCGGCCGCCTAGCAACCCGTTCGAGCTAGGCCGGCTTTCGCACCGACTCCGGCCTGGAGCCGGTCTTGAAAGCCACCGAATCCTTCATCGACGAAGTCGTGGTCGAGGTCGCGGGCGGCCGCGGCGGCGACGGCTCGGCGCACTTCCGGCGAGAACGCTTCAATCCGCGCGGCGGGCCCGACGGCGGTGACGGCGGCAACGGCGGCGACGTCGTGTTCGTGGCCGACCACGGTCTCGCGACGCTGCTCGATCAGAAGCTCCAGCCCCGCATCGAGGCGGAGGACGGCGAGCACGGCTCGAGCAACGGCCGTTACGGCAAGAGCGGCGCCGATCGCGTGCTGCGGCTGCCGGTCGGCACCGTCGCGCACGAGTTCGGCGCACCACGCGATGCGGCCCCGCTCGTCGATCTCGTCGAGCACGGCCAGCGCTGGGTCGCCGCTCACGGCGGCAGCGGCGGCCGCGGCAACATCCACTTCGCGACCGCGACGCGGCAGGCGCCCGACCACGCCGAATCGGGCCGGCCGGGCGAGACGCGGCGGCTGCGCCTCTCGCTCAAGCTGCTCGCCGACGTAGGCCTGCTCGGTCTGCCGAACGCCGGCAAGTCGACGCTGCTGCGACGCATCTCCGCGGCGCGGCCGCGTGTCGCTGCGTATCCGTTCACGACGCTGGTGCCTCAGCTCGGCGTCGTCGACGCGGACCCGAGCGGCACGGGCGGCCTCGGCCGGCGGCGCTTCGTGGTCGCCGACATCCCCGGCCTCATCGAAGGCGCGAGCGAGGGCGCGGGCCTGGGCGACCGCTTCCTGCGTCACGTCGAGCGCACGCGCCTGCTGATCCACCTCGTGGACGTCGGCACTCCGTACGTGGAGGGGCGTGGGCCCGACGCCGCGCTCGAAGACTGGGCGCTGATCCGCCGCGAACTCGCGAGCTACGACGCCGCGCTCGCGGCCCGCCCCGAGATCGTCGCGCTGAACAAGATCGACCTGCTGCCCGATGCCGAACGGGAGTCGCGTCTCGCGGCGCTGGAGACGGCGCTTCGCGAACGCGGCCGTAGCGTCGCACGCGTTTCGGGCGCCACCGGCGAAGGCATCGATGCACTGCTGCGCGGCGTCGCCCATCGGCTCGACGCGACGCCGGACGAAGGAGAGTCGGGAACATGAGGACGGCAGCGCAGCGGGCGGCGCGCATCGTCGTGAAGGTCGGATCTTCGATCCTCACCGCGGACGGCGCGGTGCGCCCGCGCATCTTCACCGAGCTGATCCGGCAGATCGCCGACATCGCGGAGAGCGGCCGCAAGGTCGTCCTCGTGTCGTCGGGCGCGATCGCGATGGGCAGCCATCGACTCGGCTGGATGCACCCGGGCCGCTCGATTCCGGAGAAGCAGGCGGCCGCGGCGGTCGGGCAGATCGCGCTGATGGAACGCTATCGGGTCGGCTTCGCGCGACGCGGGCTCCAGGTCGCGCAACTCCTGCTGACGCGCTCGGGCCTCGACGACCGCGAGCGCTACCTGAACGCCGAACAGACGCTGCGCAAGCTGCTCGAACTCGGCGTCGTGCCGATCGTCAACGAGAACGACACCGTCTCGACGGAGGAGATCCGCTTCGGCGACAACGACAACCTCTCCGCGACGATCGTCAATCTCGTCGGCGCAGACCTGCTGATCCTGCTCACCGACGTCGACGGTCTCTACTGCGAGCCTCCGCGAAAGGGCCGGCCGCGGCCGCCTCTGCACGGTGTCGTCGAACGCATCACGCCCGAGATCGAGCGCGCCGCGCAGGGGTCCGGGCATGCATTCGGACGCGGCGGCATGATCACGAAGATCGAAGCGGTGAAGAAGGCTGCGCTCTCGGGCGCGACGACGGTGATCGCGAACGGCCGGCGGGCGGGAACGTTGCTGCGCGTCGCCGCGGGAGAAGACGAGGGCTCGCTCTTCTTGCCCGGCCCGCCCGCGACGCGGCTCGGAACGCGCAAGCACTGGCTCGCGTTCACCGCGCGTCCGCGCGGCGACCTCGTGCTCGACGCCGGCGCCGCGTCCGCATTGCGCGAAAAGGGCCGCTCACTGTTGCCGGCCGGCGTCACCGACGTTCGCGGCAGCTTCGGCATCGGCGACGTGGTGCGCTGCGTCGACACGAACGATCGAGAGGTGGCGCGCGGCGTCGTCGCGTACTCCGCCAAGGAGGTCGTGCGCATCAAGCGTCTCGCGACGCGCCAGATCGCCTCGGTGCTAGGCTACTCGAACGGTAACGAGATCATCCATCGCGACGACATGGTGATCGTCGGTGAGGCGCAGTAGATGGCCACGAGCAAGCCGAACGCGAACGGAATCGAGGCGCAGGTCGAGGATCTCGCGCGCGCCGCGCGCGCGGCTTCGCACGAGACGGCGCGCCTGTCGCGCGCGACCAAGGACCGCTGGATCCTGCGCGCCGCCGAACGTCTCGAGGCCGCTCGCGATCGCATCCTCGCGGCGAATCGCGACGACCAGAAGGAGGCCGAAGCGCGCGGCGTAGACGCCTCACTCGCCAAACGCCTCGACCTCGCCGGCGACAAGTGGGCGTCGATGATCGCCGGGCTGCGCGACGTCGCCGCGCTGCCGGATCCCGTCGGCGAGATCACGAGCATGTGGGTCCGTCCGAACGGGCTGCGCGTCGGACGCATGCGCATTCCGCTCGGCGTGATCGCGATCGTGTACGAATCGCGTCCCAACGTGACGGTGGACGCGGCGGCGTTGTGCGTGAAATCGGGCAACGCGGTGATCTTGCGTGGGGGCTCCGAGGCGATCCGTTCGAACCTGGCGCTCGGCGAGGAACTGCGCGCGGCCGCGCAAGAGACCGGCGTCCCCGCCGATGCGATCGCGGTGGTGCCGACCACCGATCGCGCGGCCGTCGATCACCTGCTGAAGCAGGATCGCTGGATCGATCTGCTGATCCCGCGCGGTGGTCCCGCGCTGATCCGCAAAGTCGTGGAGCAGTCGACGATCCCCGTCGTCAAGCACGACGCGGGTGTGTGTCACGTCTTCGTCGACGCGACGGCGGATCGCGACATGGCGCGCGCCATCGTGCGCGACTCGAAGATCCGCCAGATGGCGGTGTGCAACGGACTCGAGACGCTGCTGGTGCACCAGGGCGCGGCCGCGACCACGCTTCCGTTCGTGCTCGACGCGCTCGTCGCGGAGGGCGTCGAGATCCGCGGCTGCGCGCGCACCCGTGAAGTCTTCCCGAGCGCCAAGCAGGCGAGCGAAGAGGACTGGTCCGCGGAGTTCCTGGCGCCGATTCTCGCGGTACGCGTGGTGGACGATCTCGACGCCGCGATCGAGCACATCCGCAGCTACGGCTCGAGCCACACCGAAGTCATCGTCACGAGCGACTACGCCTCGTCGCAGGCGTTCGTTCGGCGCGTCGATTCCTCGACGGTGGGCGTGAACTGCTCGACGGCGTTCGCCGACGGCTATCGCCTCGGGCTCGGCGCCGAGATCGGCATCTCGACCTCGAAGCTGCACGCCTACGGACCGATGGGGCTCGAAGGGCTGACGACGCAGAAGTTCGTGCTCTTCGGCGACGGCCAACTGCGACCGGATTGAGGGCGACCGGATTGACGGCGACCCGCCCGACGCCGACGCGGATCGGGATCTACGGCGGCACGTTCAACCCGATCCACCTCGGACACCTGCGCGCGGCGGAAGAAGTCGCCGAGGCGCTGGATCTCGATCGCGTGCTCTTCGTGCCGAGCGCGGCGCCGCCCCACAAGCCGGACGCCACCGGCGACACGATCGCGCCCGCCGCGGATCGCTTCGCCTGGGTCGGGCTCGCGACGCAGGACAACGAGCGCTTCGGCGTGGACGACGTCGAGGTCGCGCGCGGCGGCACCTCCTTCCTCGTCGACACGCTGGCCGCGCTGCACGCGAAGCTCGGCGCGACATCGGAGCTCGTGTTTCTCGTCGGGAGCGACGCCTTCGCCGAGATGGGCACCTGGCGCGAGCCACGCGAACTGTTCCGCATGGCGCACTACGCCGTGATCGCGCGCCCGCCGCTCTCGGGTGGCGACCTGACGAGCTGGCTGCCGGAGGTCGTGCGCGGCGACGTCGAGATCGCAGCCGACGGCCGCAGCGGTCGCCATCGAAGTGCGGGAACGCGGCTGTCGCTCGTCGAGATCGCGGGGCTCGCGGTGTCTTCGTCCGAGATCCGCAGCCGCCTGCGTGCGGGTCGCTCCGTGCGCTATCTCCTTCCGGAGCCCGTTCGCCGCGCCGTGCTCGCGAGCGGCGCCTACACGGACGCTCGCATGCGCCCAGGAGGTCGATCGGCCTGAAACCCTCGAAGCCGTCGGAAGACAAGCTGGGCGTCATGCAGAAGACGCGGATCGTCGTGGATGCGGCGCTGGACGTGAAGGCCGAGGACGTGGTGGCACTCGACGTGCGCGAGCTGTCGACCTTCGCGGACGTGTTCATCGTCGCGACGGGTCGTTCGGATCGGCAGGTGCGCGCGATCGCCGACTCGATCGAAGCCGCCGCGAAGCAGGCCGGCGCACCGCCGCTCGGGATCGAGGGTCACGCCGAGGGGCGCTGGGTGCTGATCGATCTCGACGACGTGATCGTGCACGTCTTCACGCCGCAGATGCGCGCGCACTACGACATCGAGCGGCTTTGGAGCGACGCCGCCGTCGTGCCGATGCCGACGCAAGCGGGGAGCGCTTCTTGAGCGGTCCGGTGATGCTCGTCGTACTCGACGGCTTCGGACTCGGCGACGGCGGTCCGGGCGACGCGACCGCGCGCGCGCACGCGCCGTGGTTCGAGCGTGCGCGTCGCAGCTACCCGACGGCCCGACTCGAGACGTCGGGCGAAGCGGTCGGGCTCCCGCCCGGGCAGATGGGCAACTCCGAAGTGGGTCACATGACGATGGGTGCCGGGCGCATCATGTACCAGGACATGACCCGCATCTCGAAGGTCTTCGCGGAAGGCGGACCCGAGAGCGTGCCGGCCATCCGCGAGGCGCTCGACGTGGCCGCCAGCGGCAAGCGGCGCCTGCACCTCTACGGCCTCGTCTCCGACGGCGGAGTGCACAGCCACCAGGACCACCTGATCGCGCTCTTTGCGGCCTGCGCGCGACGCGGCGTACGTCCGGTGTTGCACGCGTTCCTCGACGGCCGCGACACGCCGCCGCGCAGCGCGCCGACCTTCCTCGAACAGGTGCTGCCGCCGCTCGCAGCCGCCGACGGATGCGTCGCGACGGTGATCGGACGCTATTGGGCGATGGACCGCGACGATCGCTGGGATCGGGTCGGCCGCGCCTACCGCGCGATGGTGTGCCGCGAAGGGATCGCCGCCCCCGACGCTCTCACGGCCGTTCGCGCCGCCCATGCGCGCGACGAGGGCGACGAATTCGTGCAGCCCACCGTGATCGACGGCGGGCCCGCGATCGAGGACGGCGACGTCGTGCTCTGCTTCAACTTCCGCGCCGACCGCGCCCGCGAGATCACGAACGCGCTCTGCGGCGCCGTGCCGGAGAAGTTCGCGGGCCGGCTCGAGCGGCCGGTGGTCGTGCGGCTCGCACGCTGCGTGTGCCTGACCGAGTACGACGCCTCGTTCGGGCTTCCGATCGCGTTTCCGAGCACGATGCCGCGCAACATCCTCGGCGAGATCCTCGCCGCCGCGCGCGTCCCGCAGTTGCGCATGGCCGAGACCGAGAAGTACGCGCACGTCACCTTCTTCTTCAACAACGGCCGCGAGGAGCCCTTCGAGGGCGAGGACCGCATGCTCGTGCCGTCGCCGCGCGACGTCGCGACCTACGACCACAAGCCCGAGATGAGCGCGGAGCCGCTGACGAGCGCGCTGCTCGCCAAGCTCGACGAGCGCAACTACGGCTTCATCCTCGTCAACTTTGCGAACCCGGACATGGTCGGTCACACCGGCGTGCTTCCGGCGGCGGTGAAGGCCGTCGAGACGATCGACCGCTGTCTCGAGCGCGTGACCGAGAAGGTGCTGGCGCTCGGCGGCCAGGCGCTGATCACGGCCGATCACGGCAACTGCGAGACCATGATCGATCCGGAGACCGGCGGGCCGCACACCGCGCACACGACCAACCCGGTACCGATCTTCTGGGTGACGCGCGATGCAGGCACTCGGCGCCTGCGCGACGGAGGTCTCGCCGACCTCGCGCCCACCGTGCTCGAACTGATGGGCTTCCCCGTGCCGCGCGAGATGAGCGGCAAGAGCCTGATCGTTTCCTAGTAGCGTCGCTTCGGTCCCGCCGGAGCCGTTCTGCGATCGTTCCTCGCGGCTGCCCTGGATCTATTGCTGCCTCGTGCGTGTGCCCGCTGCAACGGCGCCGTGCACGGCGACGACGCGCTCTGCGCTGCGTGCGCGGACGCCTTGCCGAGACTGCCCCTGGAGGCCTGCTGGCTGTGCCAGTCCGCCCTGGCCGGAGTCGGCCCGCGCTGCGGGGCCTGCCGCCGCTCGCGTTCGCCCCTCCTGCAGGTCGCGGCGGAGGCGGCCTTCGAGGACGACGTCGCGGACTGGGTACACCGCTTCAAGTACCCGGCGCCCGGCTTCTCCGGGCTCGATCCGCGCCCCGCCGCGGCGCTCGCGGCGCTCGCCTGCGACGCCGCATGGCGTCTCGTCGCGGCGACTCCGACCTGCATCGTGCCCGTGCCGATCCACGCATCGCGCCGGCGGGCGCGCGG
>JALOQG010000282.1 GCA_025453505.1 Myxococcota bacterium
GGTCCTGGTCGTCGTCGATGCGGTCGTCGTCGGCGAGCAGCTTTCGCGCGCGCTCGGGATCGCGATGCACGAAGGCGTCGAGCGCTTCGCGCAGCATCGCCTGGCATTCGGCCGCCAGCGACTCGAGGTGCGGGGGCAGCGGGACCGGGACACGGTCGGCGAGACGGATCGCGCTCTTCGCGATGTTGCGCGCGAGGTCCCCCACGCGCTCGAGGTCGGTGCCGATGTCGTTGGCCGCCAGCAACCGGCGCAGGTCGTCGGCGACCGGAGACTGGAGCGCGAGGCTGCGGAGCACGGCCTCGTCGATCGCGATGTCGAGGCGGTCGATTTCGAGATCGTCGGTCCGGACCTGCTCGGCGAGCCCTGCGTTGCGCTCGAAGAGCGCCTGGATCGCCTTGGCGAGGATCGCCTCGCAGCACCCCCCCATGCGCAGGATCAGCTCGTTCACCTCGCCCAGGAAGGGCTCGACGCTCCGGGTCATCGGGAATCCTTCGTCACGGCGCCCAAGGTATCGCGCGGCCGTTGGAAAGCGCAGGGTCTGCACTCTGCCGTCATGGATACGTCACAAATGCTTCGCACCGGCTCCACCGGGCCTCCCTAGGTTGTGCCCGCCTCGAACCCGTCGCCCTCGCGTCGAGATCGGCACCTCGGGGCCCGTCCAGGAGAAGTCCATGCGATCTCGCCTCTTCCTCGGCCTCGCTCTCGCCTGCGCGCTGGCGCCGCGCGTCTCCGTCGCGCAGTCCGTGCAGGTCGACGCGTCGATCCCTCCCTATCAGGTGGTGAGCGGCGTCGCGGGCAACTTGAGTTCGATCGGCTCCGACACGCTCAACAACCTGATGACGCTGTGGGCCGAGACGTTCCGCGCCAAGTACCCGAACGTGCGCATCCAGATCGAAGGCAAGGGCTCCTCGACGGCGCCGGCCGCGCTGATCGACGGCACCGCGCAGGTCGGTCCGATGAGCCGCGAGATGAAGTCGTCGGAGATCGACGCCTTCGAGAAGAAGTTCGGCTACCCGCCCACCGCGTACCGGGTCGCCGTCGATGCGCTCGCGGTCTACGTCAACAAGGACAACCCGGTCAGCCAGCTCACGCTCCCGCAGGTCGACGCGATCTTCTCGAAGACGCGCCGCTGCGGCGCCCCCGCGGCGATCGACACGTGGTCGCAGATCGGCGGATCCGGCATGTACGCGACGCGGCGCCTCAGCCTCTACGGCCGCAACTCCGCCTCGGGCACCTACGGCTATTTCAAAGAGCACGCGCTCTGTGGCGGCGACTTCCGCGACGAAGTGAAGGAGCAGCCGGGCTCGGCTTCGGTCGTGCAGGGCGTCACCGAGGACAGCTTCGGCATCGGCTACAGCGGCATCGGCTACAAGACGTCGAGCGTGAAGGCGCTCGATCTCGCGGCCAAGGACGGCATGCCGTTCGCGAAGGCGGAGCCCGCCGACGTGTATGCGGGCAAGTACCCGCTGGCGCGCTTCCTGCTGATCTACGTGAACCAGGCACCGAACCGCCCGCTCGATCCGCTGGTGCGCGAGTTCCTGCGCCTCGTGCTCTCGAAGGATGGCCAGGAGGCGGTCGTCAAGGACGGGTACCTCCCGCTGACGAAGGCGCTCTTCGCCGAGGAACACGCCAGGCTCGAGAAGCAGTAGGTTCGCGCGCGTGAGCGACACGCCGGAGCCCAGCACCACGAGCAGCCGTGCGCGCGCCGTCTTCGCGGCGACGGCGCGGCATCGGCTCGCCGTGGAACGCGGCGCCGGAGCCGCGATCCGCTTCGGCGGACTGGCGGTGATCTTCTCGATCGCGGGGATCTTCGCGTTCCTGGTGGCCGAGGTGCTGCCCGTCCTGCGGCCGGCACGCGTCACTCTCGCGGAGCAGACCGTGATCGGCGGCGCCGCGCCGCGCGCGCTGCTGCTCGACGAGTACCGGACGCACGACGCGGCGCTCGGCGCCGACGGCACGCTGCGCGTGATGCGCCTCTCGGACGGCCACGCGGTGCTCGAGCAGCCGCTCGCCGAGGCCTTCCTCGCGGTCGCGGCGGATCTCGATCACGCGGTGCTCGCGGGCCTCGCGGCGGACGGCGTCGTGCACGCGACGGCCGTCGACTTCGCCGCCTCCTTCGACGGCTCGCAGCGCGTCGTGCGGCCGGAACTCGGCCCGAAGAGCGAGCTCCGGCTCCTGGAGGCACCCGTCGCAGCATCGGGCGCGGGACCACTCGCCGTGCGAATGGACGGGGGCGTCGCGACGGCCGCGGCCGTCCTCGGCGACGGCGGCATCGCGCTGTTGCAGCAGCGCAGCGAGAAGAACGCCTTCACCGGCGAAGTGACCGGGTCGAGCGAGCGGCGCATGCTCGCGACACCGGAGCCTGTCACGGCGATCGTGCTCGACGCGAAACAGGAGAACCTCTACGCCGGCACCGAGGGTGGCACGCTGCTCCGCTTCGACCTGCGCGCCGGCGGCGACGCGCCGGCGGAGAGCGTCGAGACCGGCCCGCACGCGGTGACGGCCCTCGCGACCCTGATCGGCGGGCGGACGCTGGTGGTCGGCCTCGCCGACGGCTCGCTCTCGACCTGGTTCGCCGTTCCGCAGCAGGACGCCGCGCCGCGCCTCACGCGCGTGCGCGACTATCCGGCCTACGCGGGCGCCGTACTCCAGGTGGCGCCCTCGGAGCGCGATCGATCCTTCCTGGTGTCGAGCGCCGACGGGACGCTCGGGCTCGAGCACTCGACCTCGGGCCGCACGTTGTGGCGCGGCGCTTCGCCGGTCGGCGCGACGACGGCGCTCTCGTTCGCGCCCAAGGGCGACGCTGCGGCGATCGCGGCGGAGGGACGCCTCGCGTCGCTCGAAGTCGCGAACCCGCACCCCGAGCTGTCGCTCGGCACGCTCTTCGGCAAGGTCTGGTACGAGGGCGCGAGCGAGCCGGAATGGGTGTGGCAGTCGTCGAGCGGCGACGACGCCTTCGAGCCGAAGCTCTCGCTGGTGCCGCTGCTGGTCGGCACGCTGAAGGGCACCTTCTACGCGCTGCTGCTCGCGGTTCCGCTCGGCGTGCTCGGCGCGATGTACACCTCGCAGTTCATGCACCCGCGGCTCCAGCGCTGGGTCAAGCCGGGCGTCGAGCTGATGGCCGCCCTGCCGAGCGTGGTCCTCGGCTTCCTCGCCGGACTCTGGCTCGCGCCGCGCGTCGAACGCCTCTTCCCCGCGTTCGTCGCGATGGGCGTGGCCATCCCGCTCGCCGCGCTGATCGGCGGCTGGACGTGGTCGCGTCTGCCGAAGCGCTTCGTGACGCGCCTGCCCGACGGCACCGAGGTGCTGTGGATCGGCGTCTCGATCGCACTCGTGATGTGGGCCTGCGTCTCGTTCACGGGCAGCATCGAGGCCGCGCTCTTCGGCGGATCGTTCCCGAGCTGGCTCGATCGAACGACCGGTCTGCCCTTCGATCAGCGCAACGCCGTCGTGGTCGGCATCGCGATGGGGTTCGCGGTGATCCCGATCCTGTTCGCGATCGCGGAGGACGCCTTCTCGAACGTGCCGCCCGAACTCGCGGCGGGCTCGCTCGCGCTCGGCGCGAATCGCTGGCAGACGGTGGTACGCGTGGTCCTTCCGACCGCGAGCCCCGGCATCTTCTCGGCGATCATGGTCGGATTCGGCCGCGCGGTCGGCGAAACCATGATCGTGCTGATGGCCACCGGCAACACGCCGATCCTCGACTGGAGCCCCTTCAACGGCTTCCGCACGCTGTCCGCGAACATCGCCGTCGAGATCCCCGAGGCGCCGCACGGCGGCACGCTCTACCGCACGCTCTTCCTCGCCGCGCTGCTGCTCTTCGCGATGACCTTCGCCGTCAACACGGCGGCCGAGCTGGTGCGCCACCGGCTGCGGCGGCGCTACGGACGCATCTGATGGCGACCCCCGCGACGCGGAAGATCGGCGCCTCGGCAGTCTTCACGTGGCTCACGGCGGCCGCGCTCGCGATCGATCTGCTGCTGATCGCCGGCCTGCTGGTGCTGGTGGCCATGAACGGCGCCGGCGCGTTCTGGCCGCGCACCGTGGTGGCGCTCGCACTCGACGACGGCTCGCGCGCGCTCGGCGAGATCCACACGCGCGAGGCGATCCCCGATCCGGCGACGGGACTGCTCACCGACGCGATGCGGATCCGCCTGCGCACCGGCAATCGCGACCTGAGCGGCATCGACTTCCGCTGGATCGAAGAAGCGTCGATCACGTCGCGCGAGACACCGGGCGACGTCATGCTGCTCGAGCGACTCGAGTGGGGCCCCTTCTTCGGCACGCCGGTCGAGGTGCGGACCGGCGCCGGCGTGGTGGCGCAAGGACCCGCGGCGACGGCGGACGCGCTCGGGCCGCTGCTCGACGCGAAGATCGCGCTGCGCGACCGGATCCGCGCGATCGAACGCGGCCCGATCGGCGACGTCAATCACGCGATCGAGCGCGTGCGTCTCCAGGAGCGACGTCTCGAGCGCGAGGCGCCTCCGGAGCCGGTGCGG
>JALOQG010000025.1 GCA_025453505.1 Myxococcota bacterium
CACCACCACGCCGCGCGACGACGGTACGGTGTGCCAGCCCGCGGCCGGACGCAGCGAATAGCCAAGACGCGGGTCCGTGAACGGCGTCGCCACGAGCTGAACCGGCGGCGCCGGCGCGCGCGCCGTGCCGCGCGGCAGATCGGCGCCGCGCGGCAGCCGCGCGTAGATCGTCCCGTTCGGCTGCCGGTAGAGCGCGCGGAACGAGTTGACGTCCTCGACCGAGAGCCGATCGACGCGACGATCGCGCGCGACTTCGTACATGAGATCCGCGGGAATCGGGCTGTGGCCGTGCATGCCGAGCGCGTGGCCGATCTCGTGCAGCACGTTGCGCTGCACCTGGTCGGGCGGAAGCAGTCCGTGATCGTCGGCCACGTAGATGCGGATCTCGGGAACCTCGTAGGACACCTCGACGCGATCCGCCCAGACGCTGCGGCCCTCGATCCGGCAGGCGTCGCGCATCGGTGTCGTCCCGAGCACCTGGACGCCCGCCTCGGGCGCCGGACCGCGCTCGCCGATCAGGCGGATGCGCAGGTCCGGCCCCTGGTTGCCGCCGACGCGCCGGAAGCTGACCACGCCCCCGAGCGCCCGCTCCCACGAGTCGATCGCGTTCCAGGCGGCGTCGACGAAGGCGTTCGGCTCCTTCAGCCGATCGAACTCGTTCTGCAGCTCGGGGGCGACGCGCGGCGACTCGACGTGGATCTTCAGCGGAAAGCGCTCGACGTCCCAGCGACACAACACGAGCAGGTCTTCCTTCTTCCCGCTCAGCGCGAAGCGGCCCGCCATGAACGGGAGATAGTTCGGCTCGCGGATCTCGTCCGCGCCGCGCGCACTGCGGAAGGACTGGTAGTCGAAGCGCGTCGGCTGGAAGCGGTCCGACGACGGCGTCGCGAAGGGGCCGCAGCACAGCGCGGCTCCGCCGAATGCGGCGAGCAGCAGGACGCGGGCGTGGCGCGCGCGGCTCACGTGTCCTCCCGGTCGCGCACGGCGCGTTCGATCTCGCGCTCCTGCTCGCGGCGCTTGAGCGTCTGGCGCTTGTCGTAGACGCGCTTGCCGCGCGCCAGACCGAGTTCGACCTTGGCGCGGCCGTTCTTGAAGTAGAGCGAGAGCGGCACCAGCGTGAGGCCTCGCTCGGCGACCTTGCCCGCGAGCCGCTGGATCTCGCTGCGGTTCAGCAGCAGCTTGCGCTCGCGGCGCGGGTCGGGATTCTCGCGACTCGCCTGCGCATACGGGCTGACGTGGGCGTTCACCAGATACGCCTCGCCCCGCCGCAATACGGCGTAGGAGTCCGACAGGTTCGCGCGCCCCTCGCGCAGCGACTTCACCTCGGGCCCCAGCAGTACGAGCCCCGCCTCGACCTTCTCCAGGATCTCGTAGTCGTGGAGGGCGCGCCGGTTGCTCGCGACGAGCCCGACCAGGAGCTTCCCTCTCGCCTGCGCCATCGCCGCGCAACCTAGCAGCTCGGCGCACGCTCGGGGGCCCGCGCGAAGACGACCTCCCCTCTCAGTCTCGAATGCGGTTGTGGCCGTCCACGAATACGCGCTTCGCCTCCCAGGTGCGCGCTTCGGCGTCGTCCACCTCGGTCCAGCTCGCGATGATCACGAGGTCGTGCGGCTTGATCAGGTGCGCGGCGGCGCCGTTCACGCAGATCTCACCCGAGCCCGCTTCGCCCGGGATCGCGTAGGTGCGCAGTCGCGCGCCGCTCGTGCAGTCCCAGATGTCCACGGCCTCGTAGGGGACGATGTCGGCGGCGGCGAGCAGGTCCGTGTCGATCGACACGCTGCCCTCGTACTCCAGGTTGGCCTCGGTGACCGTGGCGCGATGGATCTTCGACTTCAGCATCGTGCGTTTCATCGGGGGTCTCCGGAACTGCGCTGCGGGAGCAGCACGCGGTTGTCGATCAGTCGGACGTGGCCGCTCGCGGCGCGCGGAGCGGGAAAGCGGACGGCGAGCGCGAGCACGGCCGGCGCCCGCAGCGTCTCGATCGCGGCGAGCGTCGCAGCGTCGCGGATCTCGGCGTAGTCGATCTCGGCGTGCGGCGCGCGCGCGAGCAGCTCGCGCACGCGCGCCTCGAGCACGCCGACGCGATGCTCGCCGGCCGCGACCGCCTTCTCGGCGTCGTCGAGCGCGCGCACCAGCGCGAGCGCCTCGGGCCGCATCGCGGCATCGAGGTAGACGTTGCGGCTCGATCGCGCGAGACCGTCGGGCTCGCGATCGGTCGCGACGCCCACGATCTCGACGTCGAGGAGCAGGTCGCGCGCGAGGCGCCGCACCACCTGGAGCTGCTGGTAGTCCTTCTCGCCGAACACCGCGACGTGCGGCTGTGCCGCGACGAGCAGCTTCGTGACGACCGTCGCGACCCCGCGAAAGAAATGCGGCCGCGACGTTCCGCAGAGCGGCTGCGAGAGTTCCGCCACATCGACCCACGTCTGCGCGCCGGCCGGATAGAGCTCGGCGGGCGCGGGCGCGAAGACGACGTCGACGCCCGCCTCGCGACACTGCGCGAGGTCGCTCTCCGGCGTTCGCGGATAGCTCGCGAGGTCCTCGTTCGGCGCGAACTGCGTCGGATTGACGAAGATCGACACCACGACGAGATCCGCGCGCCGCCGCGCCTCGGCGACGAGCGAGAGGTGGCCCGCGTGCAGCGCGCCCATGGTGGGCACGAGCGCCACGCGGCGCCCGTCGGCGCGTGCGGCGTTCACGCGCGCGCGCAGCTCCGCGACGGTGCGACAGAGCTCCATCAGCGCGCCTTGTAGCAGTGCTCTTCGGCGGGGAACTTCTGCGCCGCGACGTCTTCTGCGAAGGCGCGCGCCGCACGCGCCGTCGCTGCTCCGAGGTCGGCGTACTGCTTCACGAACGCGGGCGTCCAGTCGTTGAGGCCGAGCATGTCGTGCAGCACCAGCACCTGGCCGTCGCACTCCGGCCCTGCGCCGATCCCGATCGTCGGGATCTCGAGCTTGCGCGTGATCTCCGCGGCGAGCTCCGCGGGCATGCCCTCGAGCACCACGGCGAAGGCGCCCGCCTGCTGTACGGCCTCGGCATCCGCCAACACCTGCGAGGCCTCGTCGGCGCTGCGGCCCTGCACGCGGAAGCCGCCCATGCGGTGCACGGCCTGCGGCGTCAGCCCGACGTGCCCCATCACCGGGATCTCGGCGCGCGTGATGCGCGCGATCGTCTCCGCCATCGCGACGCCGCCTTCGAGCTTCACCGCCTGTGCGCCGCCTTCCTTCACGAAGCGGATCGCGTTGCGCACGGCGTCCTCGGGCGAAACCTGGTACGAGCCGAACGGCATGTCGCCGACCACCAGCGCGCGCCGGCAGCCGCGCGTCACCAGTCGCGTGTGATAGACGCTCTCGTCCATCGTCACGGGCAGCGTGGTGTCGTGGCCCTGCACCACGTTGCCGAGACTGTCGCCGACCAGCAGCACGTCGATGCCGCTCTGGTCGAAGATGCGCGCGAAGGCGAAGTCGTACGCGGTGAGCATCGCGATGCGCTCGCCGCGGCGCTTGCGCGCGGCCAGCGTCCGAACGGTGATTCGATGCTCGCGGGTCGAGGCGACGGAAGTCGTGGACATCTGGGGGGCTCCTCGGCCCACCCGTCTCACGGCATCGGCGAAAACAAAAACGCGCCGCCCGGTGTACCGGAGGCGCGTCGCGCGAGGCTTCAGTCGTTTGCTCGGGGAGCAACCCCCGGATCGTCCCGACTGAACCGGACCGCAAAGCGGTTCGGTTGGGGCCTCTGCTCACCTCCGTCTCGGTCTGCCGCAGCAGATCCAAGCGATGGTTCGCGGGAAGCTCGTCCTCGTCTTCGTCGGGCCATGCAGGGGGGGCCCGAGCGTTCTAGATGCGTTGTTCGAGTCTTCGTCACTCGATGGAGATCGCACCTTGCGATTCCCCTCGAGCGCGCGAAGAGTAAAAGCAGCGAGTCGACCGTGTCAACTCGGGCGCGGGGACCACTGTGTGACGTCGGCCGCCAGAGCCTGGAGCCGTCGGCGGTCTGCTTCGGCGACGACCTCGAAGCGGACGCCGACCTCGAAGAAGCGGGCCTCCGCTTCCGGCGCAGGCGACTCGCTCCAGGTGACGCGCCCGCGCGCCTCGATCGGTGCATCCCCGTCCGGCAGCGAGAGACACACGCGCACCGGCTCGCCGACCGGCAGCGGCGCCCGCAAGTGCAGACAGATCCCGCCCGGCGAGAGATTCGTCGCCCAGGCGCGCTCCACTCCCGTGGATCGACGCTCGACCTCGACGGGCAGCGGCACGGCCAGATCGTGACGGGCGTCGAAGGCGAAGCGGCTCCCGGTGGGCTCAGCAGCGGCCCGCGAGCGCTCGCGCGAGCGCGAGGAGCTGCCCGGGCTCGAGGGCTTCGGCGCGGCAGCGCGGGTCGATTCCGAGCGCGTCGAGGACGCCATGCAGGAACTCCGGATCGGGCCCCGGACGGAGCCCGGCGGCGAGTGCGTTGGGCAGCGTCTTGCGCCGCGTCCCGAATGCGGCGCGGACGATGCGCTCGACGTGCAGCATCTCATCGGCCGTCAGCGGCGCCGGATCGAGGGGAGTCGCGCGGACCAGGGTCGAGACGACGCGCGGCGCCGGGAAGAAGCAGCTCGGCGGCAAGTCCCGCACCCGCTCCACGCGCACGCAGAGCGCGTGCAGGACGGCGAGCGACCCGTAGTCGCGCGTGTTCGGCCTGGCGACGAGCCGCATCGCGACCTCGCGCTGCACCAGTACGAGCGAGCCCGCGACGCGTCCGCGCAGATCGAGCAGCTTGCGGAGCAGCGGCGACGAGACGGCGTAGGGCAGGTTCGCGACGACACGCACCGGCGGCCCGAGCGAATCGGCGAGCGCGGCTAGATCGACGTCGAGCGCGTCGGCGTGGATCAGGTCGACATGCGGAGGCAGATCGCCTTCCTCGCGCAGCGTGCGCACCAGTCCGGCGTCGATCTCGATCGCAGCCACCTTGCGCGCGCGCGCCGCGAGCGCCCGCGTCAGGATGCCGAGCCCCGGCCCGATCTCGATCACCGCGTCGCCGGGCGCGACCGGTGCGAGAGCGGCGATCTGCTCCGCGACGCGCGGGTCGAAGAGGAAGTTCTGGCCGCGCTCGCGCTCGGCTCGCAGACCGCGTCGCGCGAGCTGCGCGCGCACGGCGTCGCGACTCATGCGACCCCGGCCGATGCACGCGCGAGCGCAGGGATCGGCGCGCGCGCGAACGCGCCGAGATCGAGCGCATCGCGCTCGCCGCGCGCGAGTCGGCGCGCTCCGGCGGCGGCGATCATGGCGGCATTGTCGGTGCACAGTGCGAGCGGCGGGAAGACCGCGCGGAATCCGTCTTCGCGCGCAGCCGCCTCGACGACTCGGCGCAGACGCTGGTTCGCAGCGACGCCGCCGACGATGGCGAGCTGTCCGAGCCCCTCGCGCGCCAGCAGACGCCGCGCCTTCGACACGAGCACGTCGGTGGCCGCGGCCTGGAACGACGCCGCGATGTCGGCGCGTTCGCGCTCGGGCAACGCGTTCGCCGGACGGCCGCCGAGACGACGCTCCAGCTCGATCGCGACCGCCGTCTTGAGACCGCTGTACGAAAAGCCCTGCTGCGCGCCGTGCGCCATCGGGCGCGGAAACGCGATCGCGCGCTCGTCGCCCGACTCGGCGAGGCGAGCCAGCGCCGGGCCTCCGGGATACGGCAGCCCGAGCAGCTTCGCGACCTTGTCGAAGGCTTCCCCGACCGCGTCGTCGCGCGTCTCGGCGAGCAGCGCCGGGGCCGCATCGGCTTCGATGCGATACAGCGCCGTGTGTCCCCCGGAAACGACCAGACCGAGGTACGGAGCCACGAGCGCAGGGTCCGCCAGCTCCGCCGAGGCGAGGTGCCCGGCGACGTGGTGCACCCCGACGAGCGGCAGCGCGTGGCGCGCGGCGAAGGCCTTGCCGAAGCAGAGCCCGACGAGCAGCGACCCGACGAGGCCCGGACCTGCCGTCACGGCGACGCCGCCGAGGTCCGCCGGCTTCAATCCGGCATCGGCGAGCGCGCGCGCGACGACCTGCGACACGCAACGCGCGTGATCGCGCGACGCCAGCTCCGGGACGACCCCGCCGTAGGGTTCGTGTACGTCCGTCTGCGCGTGCACGACGCTCGCGAGGATCTCGCGGCCGCGTACGACGGCGGCGGCCATCTCGTCGCAGGAACTCTCGATGCCGAGAGTGGGCTTCATCCCATCCGGCGTTCGAGCCGCTCCTGCTCCGACTTGCAGTCGATGCACAGCTCGGCGACCGGCCGCGCCTCGAGGCGCTTGATGCCGATCTCCTCGCCGCAGTTCTCGCAGAGGCCGTACTCGTTGTTCTCGATCTTGGCCAGCGCCTCGTCGATCTTCGAGATCAGATGGCGCTCGCGCTCGCGCAGTCTTCCGAGGAACGCGAGATTGATCTCCGACGACGCGGCGTCCATCTCGTCCGGGAAATCGTCCGGATCGAGATGGATGTCTCCCGAGAGCGCGCGTCGCGCGTTCTCCAGGAGCTGCTCGCGCTGCGACTGCAGGATCTTCCGAAACTTCTCGAGGTCGCGCTTTCTCACCCGCTGCTCTCTCCGTTGATCCGCTTCCGCGTCTCCGCGACCGCGCTCGTCCTGGTGGCGTCCTGCATCTGGCGTGTGTCTAGCCGCGTGCCCCGAGCAGCTCCAGCTGCTTCTTCGCCTCGCCGGCGCGCGGGGAGTTCGGGTACTCCGCGATCACCCGCTCGAAGGCCTTGCCCGCGGCCTTCGCGTAGTTGGGACCGAGCTTCAGCAGCGCCTCTCCCTGCCGATAGAGCGCGTCTGCCGACTTGTCGCCCTCGGGATAGCGGGCCACGACATCGTCGAAGCGCAGGATCGCCGATTTGTAGTCGCCCTTCTTGAAGTGGCATTCCGCCATCCAGTACGCGGAATCGTCGGCGTAGGGCGAAGTCGGATAAGTCTGCAAAAAGCGGCGGAATCGGTCAATGCACGCGTCGTAATCTCCACCGCGATACGACGCGTGCGCCTCGCGGTACGCAGAAACCTCTTGCACCGATGCGCCGTTCTCCGCCGATTCGCCCGGTTCGCTCGGCTCTCGCGGAGGCGCGGCCGCGGCCACTGCCGCGCCTTCGGGGGCGCCCGCAGCGGCTGCGGATCGTCCCGTTTCACCCGCGGGTGTCGACTCGGGAGTCGACGCGGCCGCCTCCGGCTCCGCGCCCTCGAGCGGCGCGCCGGGCGGTGCGCCCGCTGCCTCCTGGCGCGCGCGACGTGCCTCCTCGAGCGCTCGATCCGCCGTGTGGCGGCTTTCGTCGACGCGGCCTTCGAGCTTCGCGATGCGTCGGTCGAGTGCGTCGAGCTGCGCGCGCAGATCGGCGACGCGCTCGCCGCCGCCACCACCGCCGCGCCGGATCTGGCCGACCTCGCTCTCGAGCTTGCGAAACTCGGCGACGGTGACACAGCCCGTCGACACGGCTCCGAGCGACGCACACAGCACGACGACGGCGAACGATCGGGCCGAGACGATGGCACGACGCATTGGGCAACTCCTCAGCGCGGGTAGGGACCCCAGCTCGGATGGGTGTTCTCGCCGGCGGCCTGGGTGAGCCGGCGCGGATTCGCTCCGTCGAGATCGACGGCGTAGATGTCGGATTTGCCGCGCCGCGTCGAGTGGAAGGCGATCTTTCGCGAATCGGGCGCCCAGCTCGGCGCCTGGTCGCTGCGCGGATGTGTCACGAGCGGCGCGTTGGTTCGACCCTCAGGATCGATCAGCCAGATGTCGAATTGACCTCCGGCTCGCGTCTCGTACGCGATCCAGCGGCCGTCGGGCGACCACGCGGGCGCCGTGTTGTAGCTGCCCTGGAACGTGAGGCGCCGCTGCCCCGTTCCATCCGCGTTCATCAGATAGACCTGCGGCGCGCCGCTGCGATCCGACACGAACGCGATCTGCTTGCCGTCGGGCGACCAGGCGGGCGACACGTCGATGGACTTGTGGTTCGTCAGGCGCCGCAGGTTCGCGCCGTCCGCGTCCACCGTGAAGATCTCCGGTGCGCCGTCGACGCTGATCACGGCCGCCAGCCGCCGTCCGGTCGGATCGTAGACGCCTCGATACACCGCGCGCGTCGGGTCGAGGTTCTGGAGCAGGCGACCGGCCTTCGCGTCTCCGCCGCGCACGCTGCGGAACAGGTGCGGCGAACGCCGATACAGATACGACATGTACAAGATGGCGTTGCCGTCGGGCGACCACGCCGGGAACGCGTTGATCGACTTGTTGCGCGTCGCCGCGCGCTGGTTCGATCCGTCGGCGTCCATCACGTGGATCTCGGCGTTTCCGGTGCGGGTCGACACGAAGGCGATCTCGGTGCTCGAAACGCCGCGCTTGCCCGTGAAGGCCTCGACGACGTCGTCGGCGATGCGGCGCGCGGCGCGCGTCGGCTCGCCGGCCGCGCGGTACGAGCGCGTGAGCACGGCGCGACAGCGCGCCACGTCCCAGGCGCGCACCTCGATCGCGCCGCTGGCGCCCGTCGTCCCCTCGAGCAGCGCATCGGCGCCGATCTGTCGCCAGTTCGCGCACTCGAGTGCGTCCGAGACGCCCGCGCTCTGCCGGGGTCCCAGGAACGCTGCGGGATCGACCGATTGGAACACGCCCGAGAAGTCGAGCGCGGCGCCGATGTCCTTGCGCAACGCCGCGACGTCCACGCCGCTGCCCGCGAACTGCTGCGTCGCGATCTGAAGCCGCCGGCTACCGGCGTCGGTGATGACGACTGCGGGACGCTCGGACTCCGCCTCCTCCTGCGCGCGCGACACCACGGGCGCCGACGCGAGCAGGAGAAGCGCGAGGAATGTCGCCGCCACCGAGCGGATCGCGTTCAACCGAAATCCTCCGGGCGGAAGACGAACGGCCACTTGCCCGCGCTCGGCGGCGGGGGCAGCGGACTCGCCTTCTGGATGGCGCGCACGACGCTCTCGTCGTACCACGGATCTCCCGAGCGCCGCACGACGCGCGGCTCCGAGAGCAGGTTGCCCTGCGCGTCGAGTTCGACTTCGATGCGGGTCTCGAGCTTCTGCCCGCGCATGGCGGGGCCGAGCACCCAGGCCTGCTGCACGCGGATCTTCGCGGCGCGCAGCCAGCCGCTGAGCTCCGGGCTCATCGGCGAGCCGGCGCGCGGCGCCGCGGCGGTGCCATCGCCATCGGCGCCGCCCGACTGCGCGCTGCGCGCGGTGCGCGCGACGCGCTCGGGACGCGCCTCGCCGCGCTCGGCCCGCAGGCCGGCGAGCAGGTCGTCGTAGTTCTCTTCCTTCGGGGCCGGCTTGGGCGGGACCGCCGGCTTCGGCGGCGGGTCGGGCTTGGCGACCGCGCGGGGCGGCTCTGGCTGGGCGACCGGCGGCTCCGGCGGCGGCCTGGGCTCCGGCTTCGGCGCAGGTTTGGCCTCGGGCTTGGGCTCCGGCTTCGGCTCGGGTTTGGGCTCGGGCTTGGCCTGCGGCTTTTCGGGCTCCGGCTCGGGCCGCTTCGGGACGACCGCGTCGGGTCGGGGCGCCGGGGCCTGCGGCGGCGGCTTGGGCGGCTCCGGTGCCGGGGCCGGCGGGACCGGCTTTGCGACTGCCGCGGGCGCAGGTGCCGGAGCGGGACGCGGCGGGACCGGCTTCGGTGCAGCGCGCGCCGCCGCGCGGCCTGCGCCCGCTGCGGGCGCAGCCAGCGAGACCAGATCGACGGTCACGACGCCCGGCAGCTCGGCCGGCTCCGGCAACGGCACCCAGAGCAACGCGACGACCGCCACTGCGTGCGCCACCGCGGAGATCGCGATCCAACGCCGCAGCTCGCGACGCCGGTCCCCGTCGGCCGGTGCGCGCCTCGAGCCCGCTGCGCGCGACAGGACCCTACCCCTCGGGCTCGGTGACGATGCCGAGCTTGGTCGCGCCGGCGTTGCGTGCCGCGCCCATCGCCTTGGCGACGTGTCCATACGGCGCCTCGCGATCCGCGCGCAGGTAGAGCTCCTTGTCCCCGCGCGACTCGAACACCGCGCGCAGCTTGGCTTCGAGCTCCGCGATCGGGACTTCCTGCTTGCCGAGGAACGCGCGCCCGTCGCGCTGCACCGAGAGCACGAGCGGCTCCTTGTCGAGGCGCAGCGGCTGGGTCGTCGTCTGGGGCAGATCGACGTCGATGCCCTGCTGCATCAGCGGCGTCGTCACCATGAAGATCACCAGCAGCACCAGCATCACGTCCACGAAGGGCGTGACGTTGATCTCGGACATCGGCGTGTGACCGCGGCGTACGGCGCCCATGGATCAGGACCCCGCTGCGCGTGCTTCGTCGGCGGGCGACCGCGCACCGCGCACGCGGAGATCGGCGAGGAACTCTTCGGCGAAGAGGTCGACGCGCTCGCCGAGGCGACGCAGCTCGCCGACGAAGTGGTTGTAGGCGATCGTGGCGGGGATCGCGGCCGCGAGACCGACCGCCGTGGCGATCAGTGCTTCCGCGATGCCGGGCGCGACCACGGCGAGGCTCGCCGAGCCCGCCTGCCCGATCTCCTCGAAGGCCGTGATGATGCCGATCACGGTGCCGAAGAGCCCGATGAAGGGCGCGGCCGAGCCCGTCGTCGCGAGGAACTCGAGCCCGCGCTCGAGCCGATGCGTTTCGCGCGAGGCGGTCCAGGAGATCTGACGTTCGACCGCGCGTCGCTGCAGATCACCGAGTCCGCTGGAGAGCGATCGGCCCGCGTAACGCGCGATGCGACCGAGTTCTCCATAGGCCTCGAGGAAGACCTGCGCGATCGGGCTGTGCTCGAGATCGCGCGCGACTTCGTGCGCCGCGTCGAAGGAGCCCTCGTGGTACACCTCGAGGAATGCCTCGCTATCGTCGGCGGCGCGCCGGAGCTCGCGCCACTTGAACGCGATGATGGCCCAGGAGACGACGGATGCGGCGGAGAGTGCGAGGAGAACGAGCTTGACGATCCAGCCGGCCTGACCGATCAGCTGGATGATGTCGAGACTCGCGAGACGCACCCCCCAGTCCGCCCCTGCGAGAAGCAGTCCCATTTAGTTGGACCCTTGAAACGTTGGATCTCGGCCCTCTCGACCTGGAATTGGCCGGACGAAGGTATAAGAACGCACGCACGCGATCAATCGCGCATGGAGGAATGATGAAAATCAGCGTCGAGTCGCAAGAACCGAGTGGCGTCGCCGCGGAGCTGCTGGCTGTGCCGCTCGCGACGCTCGACACCGCCGCTCGATTGTCCCCGCGCGTCGCGGCGATCGATCGTGCGATCGGTGGGCAGATCCACGACGTGGTGCGCAGCGGTGACTTCCGCGGGCGCAAGGGCGAATCGCTGCTGCTCTTCGGCAAGGGACGTGGCGCGCCGCGCCGGGTGCTGCTGCTCGGGACCGGCGACGAGGCGAAGCTCGATCTCGAGGGCGCGCGCCAGATCGCCGGCCGCGCGGTCGCGGGCGCGGCGACGCGCCGCGTGCGCTCGCTCGCGATCGTGTTGCCCGCAGCGCGCAAGCTGCGCGCGGGCGAGATCGCGCGCGTGATCGCCGAGGGCGCCGTACTGGCCTCCTATCGACCCGACGCGTGGAAGACGAAGCGCAACGACGCGCCGCCCGCGATCACGCGCGTCACGCTGCTCGTGGAACGCGCGGCCGATCTGCGCGGCGCACGCGACGCCGCCGCGCTCGGCACCACGATCGCGGAGTGCCAGAACGTCGCGCGACGCCTCTCGAACGAGCCCGCGAACGCGCTGCCGCCGGCACAGCTGGCGAGCGAGGCGCGTCGCGTCGCCACCGAAGTGGGACTGCGCTGCCGCGTGATGGACGTGGCCGAGTTGCGCAAGCGCAAGATGGGCGCACTGCTCGGCGTCGGCCAGGGCAGCACGAATCCGCCGCGACTGGTCGTGCTCGAGCATGCGCCCCGCGGCGCGCGGCGCACGGTGTGCGTGGTCGGCAAGGGCATCACGTTCGATTCGGGCGGCATCTCGATCAAGCCGGCCGGCGGCATGCACGACATGAAACACGACATGTCGGGCGCAGCGGCGACCGTCGGCATCCTGCGCGCCGCGGCGCTGCTCGACCTGCCGCTCCACGTCGTCGGCATCCTCGCGGCCGCCGAGAACATGCCGGGCGGCGACGCGTACCGGCCCGGCGACGTGCTGACCTCGATGTCGGGTCAGACGATCGAGATCCAGAACACCGACGCAGAGGGGCGGCTCGTGCTCTGCGACGCGATCCACTACGCCAGGACGCACTACGAGCCGGACGCGATCATCGACCTCGCGACGCTCACCGGCGCCTGCGTCGTGGCGCTCGGAAGCTGGACTTCGGGACTCTTCAGCAATCACGAAGCGCTCCGCGAGGCGATCCGCCGCGCCGGCGACGCGGTCGGCGAGCGCGCGTGGCCGATGCCGATGGCCGACGAGCACCGCGACGAGATGCGATCGCAGATTGCGGACCTGAAGAACGTGAGCGGCAGTCGCGACGCCGGCGCAAGCACGGCGGCGGCGTTCCTGTCGAGCTTCGTCGGCGATACGCCCTGGGCGCACCTCGACATCGCCGGAACCGCGTACACGAGCAAGCCGGGCGCTTGCCAGCCGTTCGGAGCGACGGGCGTGGGTGTCCGCCTGGTGACCGAAGTGCTGCAGAGCTGGCCCCGCAGCGGACTTTGACGGCCCCCGCGCGTTGCTTATGTTCCGCACGCCTTCGCTCCGCGCGAAGCACCATGAAGGAGATCGGATCGATGATCGGATCGAAGTTGTCTGTTTCGCTTCGCCTCACAGGTCGGCTCGGCCTGTTCGCCGCCGCCCTCGCGCTCGCGCCCATCGCCGCCGACGCGGCCGGTGACGCGGCCAAGGGCAAGAGCCTCTACGACGCGAACTGCGCCACGTGCCACGGACCTGGAGGCAAGGGCGACGGTCCGGTCGGCTCCGCGCTCCAGCCGCCGCCGCGCGACTTCACGGTCGGCGACTTCAAGATCGACGCCGACAAGGACGGCAAGCCCGGCTCGGACGCCGATCTCGTACTCGTGATCGCGCAGGGCGCGGCGGCCTTCGGCGGCTCGCCGATGATGGCGCCGTGGGGCCACCTCTCGGAGCAGGATCGCGCCGATCTCGTCGCGTACGTCCGCTCGCTCCACAAGTAGCAGGGACTGCAGCGGAGGTCGTGGAAACGCGGCCTCCGCTCTTCCGCTCGCTGCGTTCCGTTTCCCGCCTCACCGACCCGCTCTGCTAGCGTGAGCGCGTGACGCCCGACGAGCCCGTCACGCCCCGCGACGACGTTTCCGAGCCGACGCTCCTTCCCGAGCCCGTCGCTCCGGCGCCGCTCCCGGTCGAATCCCCTCGTCGCGACGTCGAGCGCGGCGACTCGCTGTCCCGCTACATGTCGCAGCTGCGCGATCACGCGCCGATTCCGCGCGAAGAAGAGCACGCCCTCGCGCTTCGCTGGGTCGAGCACGGCGACGTCGAGGCCGCGCGCAAGCTCGTGCTCTCGAACCTGCGGCTCGTCGTGAAGATCGCGATGGAGTACCGCCGCACCTGGACCAACGTCCTCGACCTGATCCAGGAAGGGAACCTCGGCCTGATGCAGGCCGTGCAGCGCTTCGACCCGTATCAGGGCGTGAAGCTCTCCTCCTACGCCGCCTACTGGATCCGGGCCTACGTCCTCAAGTACCTGCTCGACAACATCCGCATGGTGCGGCTCGGCACGACGCGCGCCCAGCGCAAGCTCTTCTTCCGCTTGAACAAGGAGAAGCGCGAGCTCGAGCGGCTCGGCATCGAGGTCGAGCCGCGCCTGATCGCCGAGCGCCTCGACGTCAGCGAGGACGACGTCGTCGACATGGAGCAGCGGCTCGGCCAGAACGACCTCTCGTTCGACGCGCCCGTGGGCGAGGAGGACGGCTCCGCCACCTTCGGCGACTTCATCAGCAGTCGAGGTCCTTCGACCGAGGACGACGTCGCGGCCCAGGAGCTGCGTCGCGTCTTCCTCGAAAAGGTCGAGGAGTTCGCCGCGACCCTCGACGACCGCGACCGCCGCATCATCGACGAACGCATCCTCGCCGAAGAGCCGAAGACGCTGCAGGAGATGGGCGACGTCTTCGGCATCACGCGTGAGCGCGTGCGTCAGCTCGAGGCGCGCGTCGTCTCGCGGCTGCGCGAGTACCTGAAGAAGAACCTCGTCGACTTCGAGTACTACGGCCCGTCCAGGGACTGATCCGCGAGCGCACGCAGGGCCGCCACACGCGCGCGGACCCACGCGATGCGGCTGCGCGCGAGCCGTTCGATCCACGCGCGCCGCTCCGCGCGGGACAACCACGAGAAGCCGCGCATGCCCGCGAAGAAGAGCCGCGGCGACCACTCGAGCAAGAGCAGATCGCACTCGACCGCGCGGCGCGCGCGCGGCGATGCGAGCGCTTCCCCGAGATCGGCGACGGCATCCCGCTCGCCGGCCTGTTCCGCACAGGCGTCCGCGAGGTTGTAGAAGACGCGCGCCGCGCGCGGGCGCAGCGGCCACGCCGCGTCGTTCATGCGCCGGTCTGGTTCGCTTCGAGCCAGCGCAGCGCCAGCGCCGCGTGCAGCGCGATCCCGGTGGCCATCGCATCCTCGTCGATCCGCATGCGGCTCGAGTGGAGCGGCTCGCCGGGGCCTCCCTGCGGCCGCGCGCCGAGAAACACGATCGAACCCGGCACGCGCTGCAGGATGTAGGAGAAGTCCTCGGCGCCCATGATCGGAGCACGCATGTCGATCACGCCGTCGCCGCCCACCAGCTCGGCGGCCACCCCGCGCGCGAACGCCGCGAAGTCGGCGTCGTTCACCGTGACCGGGTAGCCGGGGACGATGTGCACCTTCGCGTCGAGTCCGTGCGCGCTCGCGATGCCTTCTGCGACGCGCCGCACGCCGTCGCGCGCCGCCTCCCGCGCCTTCTCCGATACCGACCGGATCGTGCCGAGCAGATGCGCGCTCGGCGGGATCACGTTGGCGGTCGTTCCCGCCTGGATGCGTGTCACCGACACCACGATCGGATCGAAGGCGTCCACGCGTCGCGTGACGAAGCTCTGCAGCGCCATCACGATCTCGCACGCGACGGGAATCGGATCCGCCGCGAGGTGCGGCATCGACGCGTGTCCGCCGCGCCCGACGAT
>JALOQG010000283.1 GCA_025453505.1 Myxococcota bacterium
CGCGGCGGCGGTGTACTTCGAGGCGTCGGACGAGGAGTCGCCGATGCTGCAGCTCCTGCGGCTCACCGGCGCGGTGCCGCGCTGAACGCGAAGCGTCAGGAAGGGGGAGGGGAGCGATGAGCAAGCGAACGAACCGGTGTGCCGCACTCGCGCTGGCGGGCGCCACGCTGCTCGCGGCGTGCAGCGAAGAGCCGAGGGCGGCGAGCGGCCGCTCGATGTCGGGACCCGCCGGACCGGCGCAGCCCGCGCAGGCTCGCGCCGAGAACGCGCCTCCGCAGATCCGCAGCGTGTCGATCCGCCCGAGCGAGCCGCTGCCGGGCGATGACGTGCAGGCGCAGGTCTCGGTGCAGGATCCCGACGGCGACGCGACGCATCTGCGTTTCGCGTGGACCGCCGACGGCGCCGCGATTCCCGGCGGTCACGACGCATCGTTGCGAGTGCCCGACTATGCCAAGGGCACCCGCATCGAGGTGCAGGCGGTCGCGAGCGACGGCCTCGAGGACAGCGCGCCGGCGACGGCCCGCGCGACGGTCGCCAACAGCGCGCCGCGCATCACGGGCGTCCGCTTCGAGCCCGCCGAAGGGATTCGCGCGGGCACGCCCGTCGCGGCCGTGGTGGACGCCGAGGACGCCGACGGCGACGCGATCGATCTCCGCTACCAGTGGCTCGTCAACGGGCGCGCGCTCGAGCGCAACGGCGACGGCCCGACCTTCGACACGACCGGGCTCGAGCGCGGCGACACGATCGCCGTGCGCGTGGTCGCCGACGACGGCGACGATGCGAGCGACGGCTGGCCCTCGCCGAGCCTCGCGCTCGCCAACAGCGCGCCGAAGATCACTTCGACGCCGCCGCCCGGCATGGCCGCGGACGGCACCTACCGCTACACGCTCGAAGCGTCGGATCCGGACGGCGATCGCTCGCTGCGCTTCCAGCTCGCGAGCGGACCGCCGGGCGCACGCGTCGATCCCGTGCTCGGCGAGTTCGTCTGGTCGCCGGGCTTCGAGCAGGCCGGTACGCACGGCATCGAGGTGCTCGTCAGCGACGGCCACGGCGGCGAGACCCGGCAGCGCTTCGAGGTGAAGGTCCAGGAGATCGTCGAGGCGGCCTCGGCTGCGCCGGCGAACCAGGAGCCCTGATCCTTCAGTCGCGGATCTCGTATTCCTTGAGCTTGTAGAGCAGCGCGCGATGGCTGATGCCGAGCAGGCGCGCCGCGTGCGTGCGGTTGCCGTCGGTCTCGCGCAGCGCGCGGCGGATGACTTCGGCCTCGGCGGCGTGGCGCGCGCGCCGCAGCGAGAGATCGCCCCCCGCGACGTCGGCCCGGCTCTCCGCGTGCACGACGTTGCTGGGCAGCTCCGCGAGACCGATCTGGTCGCCGCGCGCGAGGATCACGGCGCGTTCGATCACGTTTTCGAGTTCGCGCACGTTGCCGGGCCAGCGGTAGCCGACGAGTCGCGCGAGGGCGTCGTCGTCGATGCCGCGCACCGGCTTGCCGATCGCATCGCGGGTCTGCGCCAGGAAGTGATCGACCAGCAGCGGGATGTCCTCGCGCCGGTCCCGGAGCGGCGGCACCTCGACCCGGAGCACGTTCAGGCGATAGAAGAGGTCCTCGCGGAAACCGCCTGAGGCCACTTCGGATTCCAGCGCCCGGGCGGTGGCGGCGATGATCCGCACGTCCACCTGCCGTGGCTTCGATTCGCCGAGCGGCCGCACTTCCTCTTCCTGGAGGACACGCAGCAGCTTGACCTGGAGCGGGAGCGGCATCTCGCCGATCTCGTCGAGGAAGACGGTGCCGCCGTCCGCCTCGAGGAAGAGCCCGCGGCGGCTGCGATCGGCGCCGGTGAAGGCGCCGCGCGCGTGTCCGAAGAGTTCGCTCTCGAGCAGCGCCTCGGGAATCGCGCCGCAGTTGATCGCCACGAACGCCTCGTCGCGGCGCGGCGACTGCGCGTGGATCGCGCGTGCGAGCACTTCCTTGCCGGTGCCGCTCTCGCCCGTCAGCAGCACCGTCGCCTTGTACTCCGCGGCGCGCTCGATCAACTCCAGCACTTCGATCATGCCCGGCGAAGCGGCGACGATCGGGCGATCGCCGACGGCGCGCTCGACGTCGCGCGCGAGCAGCGCGGTCTGGCGGCGCAGCCGTTCGCGCTCCTGCGCCTTGCGGATCGCGAGCAGCACCTCGGAAGGCTGGAACGGCTTGGCGAGATAGTCGTAGGCGCCGCGCCGCATCGCCTCGATCGCGAGCTCCTCGGTGCCGTACGCGGACATCAGGATCAGCGTCGCATCGGGACGCCGGCGCGCGAGCTCGGGCAGCAATGTCAGGCCGTCGGTGCCGGGCATGCGCAGATCGCAGAGCACGATCTCGGGGCTCGCGTCCTCGAGCCGCGCGAGCGCTTCGTCGGCGTGCGCCGCGACCGCTACCTCGAAGCCCTCGGCCCCGAGCACCAGCGCCAGGCTTTCGCGCAGCGCGTCGTCGTCGTCGATGATGAGGAGACGTCGGGACATCGTGAGCGCGTATCGGAGGTTTGCGATCCGGATCTGAGAAGGTACCGGTCGGATCGGAAGGCGGGCTCGGAGTCAGAGGCTCGGAGTCGCGCGACCGTGGCAGAAAGCCGGGCGTCGAACCCGGCCTTCTGCAGTCGTGAGCCAAGCCTCCACCGCGAGCCCACCCGATGAACTCCGCTCGCCTTCGCTCGCTGCGCGCGGCGCAGGAACGCCGCTTGCCGGGCTTCGCTCGCGTTCCGCTCGCTGCGCGCTCCGCCGCCGAGGAACGGCGGCTCCGCTTGCATGGGCTCTACCTCGTGCGTGACACCGAGCCGAAGAGTTGCCAGTGCGGCACTTCACGGTGGCACTTGCTTCTCCGTTGCTTCGGCCCCTCACGGCCGACTCAAGTCCGCGTGGGACCGGGCCGAAACTACTCCCGGGCGCGCCGTGACTTTGCCGGGGTGGGGACTTTCGGCAGGCACGGCGGGGGAGGATCGCGTGGGGCGTAACTGCGTCCAGCGCTGCCGTGAGGCGCTGATGATGAGCAAGGCCGAGCTGGCTCGTAAGGCCGGACTGTCCACGCTCACCATCGATCGCGTCGAAGCCGGCAGGCCGTGCCGACTGGACACCAAGCGCAAGATCCTGCTGGCACTCGGCAAGCGCATCTCGGACAAGGACGAGGTGTTCGACGCCGGGGCATACACAGCTCCCTCCCCGCACTCGGCGACCATCGCAGAAGACGCGGCGCGCGCATAGCGCAACGCGCCGGGAGAGGAAGTCCGTGCAGCTGCCTTTTCTTCGACTCGGATCGAAGTCCATTCTGGGTCTCGACATCGGATCGTCCTGCGTGAAGGCGGTCGAGGTCGCGCCGCGGGGAGACGGCTTCGAGCTGCTCCACCTCGGTGTGGCTCCGCTGCCGCACGACGCGATCGTCGAGGGCGCCTTCCTGAACGCCAGCGCGATCGCCGACGCGATCCGCGAGGCGGTCGCGAGGTCCGGCTCCAAGGCGAAGAACGCCGCGGCCGCCGTCTCGGGCCACTCGGTGATCGTGAAGAAGATCACGGTCCCGGCGATGTCCGCGGCGGAGCTCGAGGAGTCGATCCGCTGGGAGGCCGAGCAGTACATCCCGTTCGACGTGAACGAGGTGAACCTCGACTTCGAGATCCTCCAGCCCGGCGACGCGGAGCGCCCGATGGAGGTGCTGCTCGTCGCCGCCAAGCGCGATCTGATCGACGACTACGTCAACCTGATCGGCGAAGCGGGACTCGCTCCGGCCGTGATCGACGTCGCGGGCTTCGCGGTCGAGAACGCCTGGGAATCCAACTGCGGCGCGAGCGACCAGGTCGTGGCGCTCGTCAACATCGGTGCGCAGACCTCGACGATCAACGTGATCGCGGGTGGCGTGCCGGCCTTCACGCGCGACATCGCCGCCGGCGGCAACCAGTACACCGCGGAGATCCAGCGCGCGCTCTCGGTCGGCTTCGACGAGGCCGAGCGCATCAAGATCGGCGAGCGGGGCCCGGAGTCGCAGGACGTCGTGCCCCAGGAAGTCGAGCAGGCGATGCGCGCCGTCACCAACAACCTGGTGGGCGAGATCGCCCGGTCGCTCGACTTCTTCGGCGCCACCGCCGCGGACATGCGCATCCAGCGCGTGGTGCTGGCGGGCGGATCGTCGCGGGTGTCGGGGCTCGAGGCGGCGTTCCGGGAGCGCACGGGACTCGAGGTCGAGATCCTGAACCCGCTCGCGAAGATGCTGCCGTCGTCGCGCTTCGATCCCGAACTTCTCGATCAGGTCGGCCCCTCGCTCGGTGTGGGAATCGGCCTGGCACTGCGGAGGGTCGACGAATGATTCGGATCAACCTTCTGCCCGTTCGCGAGGCGCGCCGCAAGGCCGACTTGCGCCAGCAGATGATGATGATCGGGGCGAGTGCCGTCGTGGCGCTCGTGCTCGCGGCCGGTGCGCAGCAGTTCGTGCGGAGCCAGATCTCCGCGACGAACCGGCGCA
>JALOQG010000284.1 GCA_025453505.1 Myxococcota bacterium
TCCCGGCTGCGGGAAGACGACGCTCGCGCGGCTGCTCGCGGGAGATCCCGCGCACAGCGCGTTCGTGCCGCTCTCCGCCGTCACCGCCGGCGTACGCGACGTCCGCGACGTCGTCGATCGCGCCGCGCAGGAGGCGCGCGCCGGGCGCCGTACGGTGCTCTTCCTCGACGAGATCCATCGCTTCAATCGCGCCCAGCAGGACGCGCTGCTCCCCCACGTGGAGCGCGGCACGCTGACGCTGATCGGTGCCACGACCGAGAATCCGTCCTTCGAGGTCGTGGCACCGCTGCTCTCGCGCTGCCGCGTGTTCACGCTGAAGGCGCTCGACGCGGACGCGATCGCCGGCTTGCTGGCGCGCGCGCTCGTGGATGCCGAGCGAGGCCTCGGCGCGCATGCGCTCCACGTCGCGCCCGAAACGCTGCGCGCACTCGCAGCGGCGGCCGACGGCGACGCGCGACGCGCGCTCGGCCTGCTCGAGGCAGCCAGCGACCTCGCCCGCGCGGCGGGTCTCGACCGCATCGATGCGGACACCCTGCGCGAGGTCGCCGGTGCGCGCTGGATTCGCCACGACCGCGACCGCGAGCAGCACTACGACGTCGTGTCGGCCTTCATCAAGAGCCTGCGTGCGAGCGACCCCGACGCCGCCCTCTACTGGGCGGCGCGCATGCTCGAAGGCGGCGAGGACCCGCGTTTCGTGGCGCGACGACTCGTCATCTTCGCATCCGAAGACGTCGGCAACGCCGAGCCAAGTGGGCTGCCCCTCGCCGTCGCGGCGCAACAGGCCGTCGAACGCATCGGAATGCCGGAAGCGCGCATCAACCTCGCGCAGGCGATCACCTTCCTCGCCTGCGCGCCGAAGAGCAACGCCGCCTACGTCGGCATCGAACGCGCGACGGCGGCGGTTCGCGAGAGCGGCGCGGCCGAGGTTCCGCTGCACCTGCGCAACGCGTCGACCCGCCTCCTCCGGGAACTGGGATACGGCGAGGGCTACCGCTCTGCGCACGATGCGCCGGATGGGTTCGTCGACGCGTGGAACCTGCCCACCGACGTGTCCGCCACCGCATTCTACGAGCCGGGCGAGCAAGGCGAAGAAGCCGCGATTCGCGCGCGTCTCGAGACCTGGCGCGCGCGACGCCGCGCGCCGCACGGTTCCTGAAGGCGCGCCCTAGGGAGCGTCGTTCGACGTCGTACCCTGCGCGCGCGCCTTCAGCAGCAGCCAGGCCGATCCGGCCCCGAGCACCAGGAACATCACGCGGTTGAACCACAGCGTCCCGGGGCGCTCGAGGAACTTGTCGCTGATGAAGCCGTCCCAGCCGCACCACAGCGCGAAGCCGCCGAGCAACACCGGCAGGAAGTAGGGGTTGTCGAACGGGTTGCGCGGCTCTTCTTCGAGTTCGTCGAGTTCATCGACCCCTTCGCCCGCCTCGGCCCGCTCCAGCTCCTCGTCTCGCTTCGGATCCGTCATCGACTCCTCCGGCTCGCGGCTCCGGTCTACTTTTTCCTCGCGGGCTGTCAACCCCCGAAGCGTCCGGCGCGGCGCATTCGACCCGGTTGCGACCCGCACCCTTCGCTTCGTAGAGCGCTGCGTCCGCTCGTGCGACGAGACGTCTCGCGTCCTGCCCACGCTCGAGCTGCGCCACGCCGATGCTGACCGTCACCGGGAGGCGCATTCCCTCGCCGCTCTCGCACGGACTGCTCTCGACACCGGCGCGGATCCTTTCGGCGAGCGAGGCCGCGCCATCGATGTCCGTCTGCGGCAGCAGGACGATGAGCTCCTCGCCGCCGTAACGCCCTGCGACGTCGGTGGTGCGCAAGAGCTTTCCCAGGATCTGCGCCACGTGCACGAGGACGGCATCGCCCGCGAGATGGCCGTGCTCGTCGTTGATGCGCTTGAAGTGATCCAGATCCGCCATCACGATCGAGAGCGGCGTTCCGTAGCGCGTCGCGCGAAGCACCTCGAGGGTGAGCACGTCGGCGACCCAGCGGCGGTTGCGCAGTCCCGTGAGCGAATCGGTCGTCGAGAGCTTCTCGAGGATCGCGTTCTTCTCCTGCAGCTCCGCGCGCAGCTTGCGCAGCCGCAGGTGCGTCTCGACGCGCGCGATCAGCTCCGCCGGATGGAAGGGCTTCACGATCGTGTCGGCTGCGCCCGCGCGCAGCAGCCGCGCCATGCGATCGGGATCGCGCTCCGCCGTGACGAAGAAGAACGGCACGTCCTCCGCACCCCGGCGTCCGCGCTGTGCTCGCAACAGCTTCTCGCCGTCGAGGCCGGGCATTTCGAGGTCGCACACGACTGCCTCGAAGCGCGCCTGGAGGATCGCGCGCAGGCCGTCGATGCCGTCGCTCGCCTCGATCACGCGATCGAAGAGACCGGCGCGCTGCAGCACCGCGGCGATCTCGGCGCGGGCGCTCTCCGAATCGTCGATGACGAGGACGGCTCCCAATCGATCTCCCGGCACGGCTCCCGTCGCGGGACCCGCGAGGCGTATCGGCCGGACCCTGCCCAGCCCTGACGCGGCATGGGCCGCGATCAGCGGAACAGCACCCGGGCGAGCGCCGCGCGGTAGCGGGCCGTCAGGGGATCCCCGGATCCGAGGATCGAGAAGACGTCGAGCATCGTGCGCCGGGCGCCGTCTTCGTCGTGATGGGCGTCCCGACGCAAGCTTTCGAGGAGCATCTCCAGCGCTTCCGCGTGACGCCCCGCGCCTGCCAGCGCGCGGCCGAGGGCGAGCGCCGACGCCGGATCGTGTGGATCGGATGCCACGCGAGCGCGCAACGCAGCCTCGTCGAAGCGCTCGCCCGGCGCGGTCCGCAGCTGCGCCGCGAGCCGATCCGCCTCCTGCGACGCGGGCGTCCCCGGCCCGATCGCCTCGATCCGGCGCAGCGCCTCCGCCACCTCGCCCGCCTCCGCGTGAAGCCGCGCCAGACCGAGTGACGCGAACGGGTGTTGGGCGTCGAGCATCAGCGCTGCGCGGAACGCGGCCTCCGCGGCGCGGAGGTCGCCCGCGGCGTGGGCCCGCCGGCCTGCCTCGGCCTGACGATCCGCCTCGGTCGGCAGGATCGATGCGAGGAACCGACGCACGACCGCCTCCGGCTGCGCTCCGTCGAATTGAGCGACCACCGTGCGGTCACGGAGTGCGCGCACGGCGGGGATGCTGCGGACCGCGAACGCCTGCGCGGCGCCCACCGCTTCGTCCACGTTGACGCGTGCCAGCACGAAAGCGCCCGCGTGCTCCTCGGCCAGCCGCTCGAGGATCGGCGCAAGAGCGCGACACGGTCCACACCACGGCGCCCAGAGGTCCACCACGACCGGAACCGTCTCGGAGCGCGCGAGCACGGAAGTCTCGAAGTCGGCGTCGCCGACGTCCAGGACCCAGGCCTCGGCGCGCGTCTCGCTCATCGCACCCGCCTGCGCGTCATGCGACGGCCCGCGAGAGCAGGGAGCGCAGGAAGAGAAACGCGGCGAACGCGAGGAGTGATCCTCGTGTTCGCCGCGACGTCTGGAACAGGCTCCAGATCCGGAAATGGCGGGGCGGACGGGACTCGAACCCGCGACCTCCGACGTGACAGGCCGGCGTTCTAACCAACTGAACTACCGCCCCGCGGTCCGGGCCGAAGCGGCGGGTGAGTAGCCGATCCACCCATCCGCCGCAAAGCGCGGAGCGCCGCCTCAGGCCTTCTTCTGTGCGGCCGCCATCGCTTGCGCCTGCATCTGGATCGCCTGCATCTGCATCAACAGGGTCATGTCGCCCGCGATCTGGATGCGACCCGACATGAACGCCTGCATCGGATCGAGTTCGCCGCGCTCCATCGCGTCCGCGTCGGCCGCGGCGATCGTCACCGTGGTCGTCGGCGGATCCGGGATCGGGCCCGCGCCGAGCTTGAAGCCGACGGACCAGTCGCCGCCATCGCCGCCGGTGACGACCATGCGGATGAGTCCCTTCAGCGCCTGGAGCTGCTGCAGCGCGGCCGGCGACATACCACCCGCGGCCGGTGACGCAGCCCCGCCGCCCGCGCCCGGCTGGAACAGCGACTGCGACTGACGCCCGAACGCGCCGCCCCGTCCCTCCCAGAGTGCCCCGCGCCAATCGGCGACGCTCTGCACGAGCGTGAAGGCGGCATCCTCCGTCGAGCCCTTGCTCACGGCGAGTTCTCCATTCTTGAGCTGGTAGCGCCACTCACCGCCGCCGTCTCCGTCGAGGCGGATCCCGATCGTGACGTCGATCTGCTTCGCGTCCTCCGGGAGCGGGTTGGCCTTGAAGGCGTCGGGAATGAAGCGCTCGAAGAATTCCTGGGGCGTCGTACCGGCCGGCGGAAGGTTGGGCATCGGGGCGAACTCCTGTCGAATGGGTTGACTCGCCGATCATGCCGCGACCGAGCGGCGGATGCACGCCACTTCGCGAAACCCGAACAGCACGCGAAAGGTGGTGGACGCGGACGGGATCGAACCGCCGACAGCCTGGGTGTAAGTGCTGCTCGAGCGTAT
>JALOQG010000285.1 GCA_025453505.1 Myxococcota bacterium
CGACGCCGCGAGCAGCGAGCGGCGCAGCGCGAGGTGATAGATCGCGCCGGTGGGCACGCCGAACGCGAGCCCGATCGCGATCGTCCAGGCGCCGGCGACCAGCAGCGCCGCGGGCGGAACCACGAGCGTCGCCGCCAGCGCGCCGATCGCCGCGACGAGCCCGATTGCGACGCCGATCTCCGCCATCGCCGGCGTTTCGACCGGCGCCGCGCAGCGCATGAGTCGCTGCTAGCGTGCTCCCGCGCGCAGGGGGGCGCGCCGTGCGCAGGTTCGCGGCGCGCGGCGATCGCAACGTCGCGCTGGAGGGAACGATGAGAGCTGCCGTACTCGAGGCGCCGGGCGCGCCGCTGCTCGTGTGCGACGACGTCGAGATCGCGCCGCCGCGCGCCGGGCAGGTGCGCGTGCGGATCGCGCACTGCGGGATCTGTCACTCGGATCTGAGCGTCGTGGACGGCGTCTTCCCGGCGCCCCTGCCGATCGTGCTCGGACACGAAGCGGCGGGCGTGGTGGACGCGGTCGGCGACGGCGTCGATCACCTGGCGCCGGGTGACCCCGTCGTGCTGACGCCCGCGCCGCCGTGCGGGCGTTGCTACTGGTGCGTGCGCGGCGAAGCGGCGCTGTGCGCCGACGCTTCGGGCATCGTCACCAACACCTTCCTCGACGGCTCGACCGGACTCTCGCGCGGCGGCGCCCGGGTGTATCGCGGCATCAACGTCGCCGCGTTCTCCGAGTTCGTCGTGTGCGCGGCCGTCGCGGCGGTCAAGGTGCCGCGCGACGTGCCGCTCGAGGTCGTGTGCGTGATCGGCTGCGCGGTGCAGACCGGCGTCGGCGCGGTGCTCAACACGGCGCGCGTCGTCGAAGGCGCGACGGTCCTCGTGATGGGCCTCGGCGGGATCGGACTCTCGGCGGTGCAGGGCGCACGCCTCGCCGGCGCGGCGCGCATCTTCGCGAGCGATCCGCTCGCAGCGCGCCGCAAGGTGGCCGAGTCGTTCGGCGCGACCGATCTGCTCGACCCGAACGCCGGCGACGTCGCGCAGCAGGTGCGCGAGGCGACCGGCGGCATCGGCGCCGACTACGCCTTCGAGACGGCGGGCCGTGCGAGTCTCGTCGGCGTCGGCCTCGCGGCGACGCGCAACGGTGGCACGGTGGTGGCCGTCGGCGCGCCGCCGATCGGCGAGAAGATCGAGATCGCGCCGGCCGCGCTCTTCACGGTCAGCGAGAAGAAGCTGCTCGGCTGCATTCTCGGGTCGTCGCACTCGCTCCACGAGATCCCGCGGCTCGTCGCGCTGTGGCGGGCGGGCCGGCTCGACCTCGAGGGTCTGATCACGGCGCGCCGCCCGCTCGGCGAGATCAACGAGGCGATGGCCGACCTGCGCGCCGGCCGCGGCATCCGCACCGTCCTTTCGATGGGTTAGGATGCCGCCACCATGAAGCAATACTGGGCAAAGCATCAGGGCAGGATCCGCTGGGGCGTGCGCACGGCGATCGAGACGAGCGACGCGCTCTATAAGAGCGAGGGCGGACTCTTCTTCGTGTGGGCCGATCGCGTCGAGCTGCGCGACGGATCGCTCGTCTTCTTGAACGAAGACGGCGCGATCCAGGGCGCGCTCGCCGCGGGCAGCTGGCAGGCCGTCTTCGAGGCCGGCCCCGACGACTCGCCCCAGGCGATCGAGACGAAACGCTAGGAGAAGCGGAAATTCTGCGACGCAGCCCGGGACTCGGGATCGCAATGCTCGCGCTCGCCGCCGTGGTGGCGTGCGCGTCCACGCAAGTCACCTCGACCTGGCGCGATCCGGCGATCGGCCCGGTGCAGTTCCGGAAAGTGGTCGGCATCGCGCTCTCGGCCGACGGCACGTTGCGCCGTGTCGCCGAGGACGAGTTCGTCCGCTCGGTGGGCCCGACGCTCGGCGTCGCGGGCTACGCGATCGTCCCCGACGAGGAACTCTCGGACCGGGAGAAGGTGCGCGCGCGCGTCCAGGCGGCGGGTGTCGACGGCGCGGTCGTGTTCCGGCTCGCCGCCGTCGAGACGCAGGAGCGCTGGGTTCCGCCGACCACGTACGGCAACGCGTGGGGCTACTGGGGCTTCGCGGCGCCGATGGTCATGGAGCCCGGCTACATGACGACCGATCGCACCGCGGTCGTCGAGACGAACGTCTACAACGTGGCAGACGCCCGTCTCGTGTGGGCCGCGCGCAGCGAGACCTTGAACCCGCGCAACGCGCAGGCGCTGATCGACGACGTCGTTCGCGTCGTGATCGCGAAGCTGCGCGAAGAGAAGCTGCTGCCGCCGGCGCCTTGATCGGCTCGGATCAGTCGGTGTACATCGGCCGGTGGTCGCGCAGGCGCAGCCAGCCCTTGCCGATCCGGTAGGCCAGCCAGATCGCCAGAATGCCGAGGATCGCGAACGCGAACGGGATGCCGATCAGCGTGACGAAGAGCACGCCCGCGACGAGCACCCAGACGATCGAATACCAGAACGTGCGGATCTGCCAGCGGTAGTGCGACTCCGCCCAGGTGCCGCGCGCGTCGCTGCGCTTGATGTAGTTGAGCACCACGGCGACGATCGAGGGCACGCTCCCGACGAAGCTCCCGACGATCGTCGCCGTCCCCACGAGCCCGACCACGATCGCGAACGCGTGCAGCGCGTACACGATGTTGGCGACGGTCAGCACCGAGGGCAGGGGCTCGCGCGAGGTGGCGGCGACGGGGCTCGTCATCGATTCGTGTCCTCCGATGAGCGGCCAGCATAACCCCGAGGGCGCCTTGTCAACGCCGGCGCTCCCGCGCGTCGAACGAACGCGACCTCTCGACTACGCTCCGCCGTCTCTCCATCCGAGGATCCCGCATGCGTGTGCTGCTCGTCCTGCTCCTGCTCGCTCCTGCGTCCGTGCGCGCGCAGGAAGTGATCGGGCTCGGCCGCCTCGGACTCGGCACCTACAGCTCGGCGACGGCCATCTCGGCCGACGGCTCGACCGTCGTCGGCTACAGCGAGAACTCGGATGCCGCGCGGCATGCGATTCGCTGGACGCAAGCGGGCGGGCTCGAGGATCTCGGCGATCTGCCCGCCGGCTCCGACGACAGTGTCGCGACCGGCGTCTCGGCCGACGGATCGGTGATCGTCGGCGCGGGATCCGCGGGGAGTTCTCCGGGGTCGCTCGATGGCGGCGCCAAAGCGTTCCGTTGGACGGCGGCGGCTGGAATGCAGCAGTTCGTCGCGTCATTCCTGCTCAGCGCCGCGAACGGGGTCTCGGCCGACGGCACGACGGCGGTCGGCTTTCGCGGCACCTCGCTGGCCGTGCAGCTCCCGACCGCGTGGCGTCCCGACGGCCTGGGCGGATTCGTGATCGACGAACTCGAAGAACTCGAGGGCGGCCTCGAAGAGGGCGTCGCACTCGACGCGTCCTCGGACGGCGGTGTCGTCGTCGGCTATTCGAGCAGCACGGCGAGCGGCTCGGCGTTCGAAGCGGTGCGCTGGAACGGATCGGCCGCGACGCCGCTCGGTGACCTGCCGGGCGGTGCATTCGCGAGCGAGGCGCGCGCGGTGTCGGCGGACGGCCTGGTGATCGTCGGTTCGGGCTTTACGGCGGCGGGCCGCGAGGCATTCCGCTGGACGGAAGCGACGGGGCTCGTGTCGCTCGGCGATCTCGCCGGCGGCGGCGTCGACAGCGTTGCACTCGCGACGTCGGCCGACGGCTCGGTCGTCGTCGGTTTCGCGACGCCGGACGTCGGCGTTCGCCACGCGTTCGTGTGGGACGCCGTCGACGGGATGCGCGACTTGAACGAGATCGCCGACGCTGCGGCGCAGGACTGGCTGCTCGAATTCGCGAGCGGCGTCAGTGGCAACGGCTCCGTGATCGTCGGCGAAGGTACGGCGCCCGACGGCAACCCGGAAGCGTGGCGCCTGCGAGTGCCCGAGCCGCATCCGCTCGCCGCGTCACTCGCCGGGGTCGCCGGCCTGTGGACCGCACGACGCACCCGAGCGGCACGCCGCACGCGCCGCTGAAGCCAGTCTCCGATCTGTGTCGGGCGGAGAGGCGGGCGATGAGGCCCGCCCGCCGCGAACGCACGATCGCGACGAGCGGGCCTGCCGAACCCGACAGGGTGTGTTGTCGAGCTCAGCTCCGAGGCGGGAAGCGAGAAGGGCAGGGGGTCGGCAGGTGTCGAGAACGCGCGCGCATTCTAGGCACGAAACGTTCCTCGCTTCGTGAAGAAAATCCGAAAAGAAACGAATTTGTGTGAAGGCTGTCTTCTCGAGTACACACGGATGGAATGAAACGTCCATTCGAGTGGACACATCGGCGCGTTGATGCGTGAATCGCGACTCGCGAGAGCGAAGCGGAGGGAGATGCGAAGGGTCTCGATGCGATCGGCGATCGCGGTCTCGTGTCGATCGATCCGCTCGGCAGCGACCTCACGATTCGCTCGAGCGTCGTCGGCCTGAGCTCCCCGCGGGCGCTGATTTTGCTTCTGATT
>JALOQG010000286.1 GCA_025453505.1 Myxococcota bacterium
GCGGCGTCCGCTTCGTACGTGTCGGCGCTGCGCGCGAGCAGCGATCGCACCGCTCCGGCCTCGGTCGTCGCGGACAGGATGCCCGCAGCGTGCACCGCCACGTAGTTCCACGTCGGCACGTTCGGAGCCGTCGCGTACCAACGCGGCGACACGTAGGCGTGCGGGCCGTGGAAGATCGCGAGCCCGCGCGCCCGGCCGTCGAAGGCGCGCGCGTGCGGATTCGCGCGCGCGACGTGACCGACGAGCGTGCCGAACGGCCCGCGTTCCGCGTCGAGCAGCAGCGGAACGTGCGTCGCGAAGAGCTCGCCGTCGACGAGCGAGACCAGCGTCGCGAACGAGTGCGCGCGCACGAGCGCGTGCAGATTCGCGACGTCGGTCTCCGCGAAGTGCTTCGGGACGTACATGGCGCCCTGCTTCTACCAGCCGCGATTGGCCAGCCGGTCGGACTCGGCGAGAGTGGACATCTCGATGCCCTCCATCGCCTTGCCGAGACCGCGGCTCGCCTCGAGCACCTCGCGGGCGTCTTCCCAGTGCGTGTTGGCGCGCACGATGGCGCGCGCGCGGGCGCTCGGATCGGCGCTCTTGAAGATGCCGGAGCCGACGAACACGGCCTCCGCCCCGAGCGCGCGACACAACGCGGCGTCTGCCGGCGTCGCGATGCCCCCGGCCGCGAAGTTCGGGACCGGGAGCCGGCCGTGCTGCGCGACGAAGCGCACCAGGTCGATCGGCGCCTGCAGCTCCTTGGCGCGCGCCGGCAGCTCCTCCGGCGACGTCGTCGTCAGCCGCCGCATCTCGCCGCACACGCTGCGCAGGTGCCGCACCGCCTCGACGATGTTGCCGCTGCCGGCCTCGCCCTTGGTGCGAATCATCGCGGCTCCCTCGGAGATGCGCCGCAGCGCCTCGCCGAGATTGCGCGCACCGCACACGAACGGCGACTTGAAGTCGTGCTTCCAGACGTGGTGCTCGTCGTCGGCGGGCGTCAGCACTTCGGACTCGTCGATGAAGTCGACGCCGAGCGCCTCGAGCACGCGTGCCTCGAGCAGGTGGCCGATGCGGACCTTCGCCATCACCGGGATCGAGACCACCTTCTGGATCTGCTCGATGACCTCGACGGGGCTCATCCGCGCGACGCCGCCTTCCTTGCGGATGTCGGACGGGACGCGTTCGAGCGCCATCACCGCGCACGCGCCGGCGTCCTCGGCGACCTTCGCCTGTTCGGCGTTCGTGACGTCCATGATCACGCCGCCCTTGAGCATCTCCGCGAGTCCGACCTTGAGCTCGAAGGCCTGCGCGCCTACGCGGTCCGAGCCGTCGCTTCCGTTCCGGGGGGTCATCGAGATTCCTCCTTCTCGCTTCGCTTCTCATTGCAGCCACACGCCGCGCCGGCGGCCTGCGCCGTCTCGCCGTGCGTGGGATGTCCGTCGCGCTTCCACCAGTCGAGGCCGCCGATCAGTTCCTTCACGCGGAAGCCGAGCCGGCTCATGTTCAGCGCGCCCTTCGTGGACGCGTTGCAGCCGATTCCGTCGCAGTCGATCACGACGACGCGTTCGCCGGCTGCGAACGCGACCGAGAGATCCCACGAGTCGATCTCGAAGGCCAGCTTGTCGGCGTAGTGCTGGGCTTGCGCGTTCATCGGGGGCTCCTAGACCGTGACGCTCTCGTCGATCGCCCGCGCCGGTGTCGCGCGCAGGCGATCGCGCACGACGCTTCCGAGCGCCGCGATGCCGCGTTCGATCTCGCGCTCGTCCGCGAGCGCGAGCGAAAGACGCA
This sequence comes from Myxococcota bacterium, assembly GCA_025453505.1. GTDB lineage: Bacteria > Myxococcota_A > UBA9160 > UBA9160 > PR03 > PR03. The sequence goes on from JALOQG010000286.1 coordinate 1,771, forward strand.
GCCCGCTCGACGGGCGGCGGTCCTGGCGGAACTGGAAGCCGGGCGCGAAGAGCACGCCCGCGCGCACGGCGTCGGGCAGCAGATCGGCGGTGTCGATCGACGCCGGCAGCTCGGCCCAGAGCTGGAGGCCGCCCTCGGGCGTCGTCCAACTCGTGCCTTCGGGCATCTCGCTCGCGAGCGCCGCCAGCATCGCATCGCGTCGCCGCAGCAGCGCACGGCGCACCTTGCCGAGATGGCGGTCGTAGGCGCCGCTCGCGACGAAGTGCGCGAGCGCGGCCTGGAGCACCGGCGAGCCGCCGAGGTCCGTCGCGTGCTTGAGCGCGAGCAGTGCGTCGAAGACGCGACCCCGCGCCGCGATCGAGCCGACGCGCGCGCCCGGGAAGAGCGACTTCGAGAACGAGAAGAGCTGCACGACGAGCCCGCGCGCGTCGAGCGCGGCGAGCGGCGGCACCGGCTTGCCGGCGAAGCGAAGGTCCATCTCGTAGGCGTCTTCGATCACGGGCTTGCCCGCGCGCGCGGAGACCGAGAGCAGCGCGCGCCGATGCGCGAGCGACGTGCTGGTGCCGAGCGGGTTGGGGAACGTCGGCATCGTGTAGAACGCCTTCCCGTCCGGGCGCTCGAGCGCGCGCTCGAGCACGCCGAGATCGGGCGCGCCGTCACGCATCGGCACGGCCACCGCGCGCAGGCCGAGCGCGGCGAGCGACGCGAGCACGTTGTGGTAGGTCGGCTCCTCCACCGCGATCGCGTCGCCCGGTACGGCGAAGAGGCGCAGCGCCAGCGCGATCCCTTCGCTCGCGCCCTGGGTGAGTACGACTTCCCCGGCGTCCACCGTGACGCCCGTCTCGCGCAGACGCGCGGCGAGGGTCTCACGCAGCGCCGTGTCGCCTTGCGGCACGCCGTAGCGGAGCAGGTCGCTGCCGGAGTCGGCGAGCACGCGGTTGATCGCGCGCCGGAATTCGTCCACCGGATACAGCGTCGGATCCGGCACCAGCGAGTGCAGCGGCACGGTGCCGGCCGGCGCCGCGTAGCGAACGCGCGCGCGCTCGCTGTCGAGCAGCCGCTCGACGTGCGGCGAGAGCACCGGCTCGAACGGCGGCGGCGGCGGCGCATCCGGCGGCGGTCGCCGCACGAAGGTGCCGCGGCCGACGGTCGCTTCGATCAGCCCTTCGCGGGTCAGCTCTTCGTACGCGAGCGCGACGGTGTCCCGGTTCACGCGCAGCGTGCGCGCGAGGTCGCGCAGCGTCGGCAGCCGGTCGCCGGGCCCGAGCCGCCCGGCCTCGATCTCCGCGCGGAGCTGCGCGGCGATCTGCTGATAGACCGGCTGCCCGGCTTCCGTGCCGCGTTCGAGCGAAATCGCCATGGACGCAGATTACATGCGGGCCAATCGATCAGTCAATCGGTCCAATCAGAACCTGATCAAACAAATTCTATGTCGAAAAGTCTCTCATTGGACCTATCCCGCCGGGACGACGAGGACCGGACGGCGGCTCGCGGAGACCACGCCCTGGGCGACCGACCCGAGCAGCGCGCGTACGACCTGCGAACGCCCATGCGAGCCCAGGCAGATGAGCGACACGCCGAGCCGCTCCCCCGTGGCCTCGATCGTGGCGACGACGTCGGGGGACTCGACCACGTGCGCCTGGGTGCGGATGCCGCGCCGCTCGGCGGCGGGAGGCGCCAGCGCCTCGAGTCGCTCGACGAGTTCGCTGCGGTCGCGCCGGCGCTCGTCCGGCGCCGGAGCGCGCGAAGGCACGTAGTGGGCATACAGCGGATTGGGACGACTCGCAGAATCCGGCTCGTGCACGTGCAGCAGATGCACCCAACCGCCGTCGTCGACGGCCGCGTAGGCATGCGCGACGGCACGTGCGGCGATCTCCGAGAAGTCGGTCGGCGCGAGAACGGACGCGAAGCTCGGCACCACGATCTTGGCGTCGTCGGACTCCGCCTCGGTGAGAGGAACGCAGACGACCGAAGCCGTCGCCGCATCCAGCGCCGCAGACGACACGGATCCGTGCCAGAGCCGCACGAAGCCACCGCGCTGCCGCGTGCCGACGACGACGAGATCGCTCGCCTCGCGCGCGGCGATCATCGCCAGCGCGTCGCCGACGCGTCCGAAGCTGTGCTCGATGCGAATGTCCATGCCGGCGAGATCGGCCGCATCGAGGCGCGCAGCCAGGTCGCGCGCGAGGACTCGTTCGACCTCCGGGTGCCGCTCCACCATCGACATCGAACCCTTGATGCCGAGGCGAGCGTGCTCCTCGGGCGGCCAGTAGACGTGCGCGAGCGTCGCGCGGGAAGGTCCGAGACGCGTCAGGTCGCGCGCCCAACGCACGGCTGCGTCGGCGCTCGGGGAGAGATCCGCACCGACCAGGATGCGCAGCGGACGGTCCTCGGCCGCCCAGGCTTCGAAGGCGTCGGCACCGCGAACCACCAGCACCGGCACGCGGCTCGCCTGCGCCACGCGCTCGGCGGTGCTGCCCACGAACCAGTGCACGCCGGATCGCTCGCCGAGCGCGCCGACTACCAGCAGCGACGCGTCCGCGTTCGCAGCGTGTTCGACGAGCGCTTCGTCCGAGGTCCCTTCGAGCAGCCGTGTCGTGACCTGGCGGCCCTGGTTCCGCAGCGGTGCGGCCAGCGCCTCGAGCTTCGCGAGCGCG
>JALOQG010000287.1 GCA_025453505.1 Myxococcota bacterium
GGCGACGGCACGGCGAGTGAAGTCGTCGCCGGCGTGCTCGGCGCGGGACTCGGCGCGCAGACCGACGTCGCGTTCCTGCCGCTCGGAACGGGCGGCGATCTCGTCCGCGTCCTCGGCGGCGAACGGACCGCACACGCGCCGCTCGAAGCCGCGATCGCGCGCATCGCGGGCGGCAAGACGCATCCGCTCGACGCGGGCGTCACCACCTTCACGGACGCCGGCGGCCGCTCGCGCACGACGCACTTCGTCAACATCGCGAGCATCGGCCTCTCGGGTCTCGTGACGAAGCTCGTGAACGAGACGCCGAAAGCGCTCGGCGGCCGCGTCTCGTTCTTCCTCGGCACGCTGCGCGCGATCGCGCGCTGGCACGCGGGCGCCGTCACGCTGCGCGTGGACGGCCAGGTCGTGCACGAGGGACCGCTGCACCTCGCCGCGGTCGCCAACGGCCGCTATTTCGGCGGCGGCATGCACGTCGCACCGGAAGCCCGCTTCGACGACGGCCTCTTCGACGTCGTCGTGATCCGCGGCGAAGGCGGCAAGGCGCGCATGCTCCGCCACTTCCCGAAGATCTACGCCGGAGCGCATCTGACGCTGCCCGACGTCGTCGCGACGCGCGGGCGTGTCGTCGAGGCCACGTCTGCGGACGCCGTGCCGATCGAGATCGACGGTGAGCCGCTGGGCCGCCTGGACGCGCGCTTCGAGTGTCTGCCCGCTGCGCTGCGCCTGCGCGGTCTCGACGCGTGAGCGAGGATCTGTTCGCGACGATCCGCGCGCGCGCCGCGGAAGTCGCCCGTCGCGCGATCTTCGTCCGCATCGACGCACCCGCGCTCGCGCGTCTCGCCGAGAGTCTCGCGGTCGATCCGCCGGCTCCCCCGACCTGGGATGCGCAGACGCACTACCAGGGCACGCCGCGCGCGCTGGTCGCCTACGTCGTCACGCTCGACGCGATCAACTTCGGCTCGGGCTGGTTCCCGAAGCTGGCGAAGCGGGACGGACGCTCGGGCTACTTCACGATCGCGATGGGCCTGCGCGATCACTTCACGGCCGAGGGGCCGTGGAACGCCGAGCAGCTCGCCGGCCTCTCGCCGCTCGACCTCGCGCGCGTGACGGGACAGACGCTCGAAGACCCCGACGTCGCCGAGCTGATGTCGCTCTTCGCCGCCGCGCTGAACGACCTCGGGATGCTGCTCGCGCGGCGGCACGGGGGATCGTTCGCGTCGCTCGTCGAGGCCGCGGAAGGTCGCGCCGCGAAGCTCGTGCTGCTGCTCGCCGAGATGCCGCTCTTCCGCGACGTCTCGGTCTACGCCGACTTCGAAGTGCCCTTCTACAAGCGCGCGCAGATCACGGCGGCGGATCTGTCGCTGGCGTTCGGCGGCGCGGGCTTCGGGCGCTTCGAGGATCTGCGCGAGCTGACGATCTTCGCCGACAACCTGGTGCCGCACGTGCTGCGCCGCGAAGGCGTGCTGCACTACCGGCAGGGGCTCGGCGATCGCATCGACCGCGGCGAAGCGCTCGCGCACGGCTCGCCGGAGGAGGTCGAGATCCGCGCCTGCGGGCTGCACGCGGTCGAGCAGATCGTCGCGACGCTGCGCGCACGCGGCCACGACGCCACCGCGCAGGGCATCGACTCCTTCTTGTGGCACCGCGGGCAGCGCGCCGACATGAAGGCGCACCCGCGGCATCGCGCACGCTGTCCGTACTACTGATGGCTGCGCAGGAGAAGAAGAGCGTGATCGACGGGACGCTGCTGCTCTTCGTGGCGGTCACGCTCGCGCTCGGCGTCGCGGCCTGGCTGCGTGGCGGACCCGAGATGCTGCGCGAGGGTCTCGGCAACGGCGGCAGCCTGCTCGCGAAGTCGGCGCTGATCCTGATCGTGTCGTTCGTCGCCGCGGGCTTCGCCGAGGTGTTGATCCCGCGCGAGCTGATCCCGCGCGCGCTCGGCGTGGACTCGGGCCTGCGCGGCATCCTGCTAGCGACGGGCGCCGGCGTGCTGACGCCGTCGGGTCCGTTCGTCGCGATCCCGATCGCGGCGGCGATGGAGCGCAGCGGCGCAGGGCTCGCGCCGCTGGTCGCCTACGTGTCGGCGTGGGGGTTGCTTGCGTTGCACCGGCTGGTCGCGTGGGAGATCCCGATCCTCGGCTCGCGTCTGGCGCTCACGCGCTGGGCCGTGTGCATCGCGCTGCCCGTGCTCGCGGGACTGCTCGCTCGCCTTCTCTTCACGTCGCGGAGCTGATCAGCTCGCGCGCGACGTCGCCTTCGGCGACCGCGCCGACGGGACCCGTCTGCTGCGCGTGCATGCGCGCGTCGAGCACGACGTCGAGATCTCCGCCGGGCATGCGCACCGTGATCTCGCGTCCGACGCGCCCGAGCCGGTGCGCGACGGCGGCCGCCGCACAGCTGCTGCTGCCCGACGCCAGCGTGTAGCCGGCGCCGCGCTCCCAGATCTCGATCTGGATCGAGCGGTCGCCGAGCACCTGCACGAACTGCACGTTGGTGCGGTTCGGAAACAGCGCGGTGTGATGCTCGAGCAGCGGGCCGAGCCGGCACGCCTCTTCGCGCGTCACCTTCTCGCGCAGGATCACGCAGTGCGGATTGCCGACCGTCGCGGCGGAGAACACGACCTCCTCGCCGCCGATCGAGAGCGTCTCTTCCAGGACTTCGCGTTCCGGGCCGACCACCGGGACTTCGCGGCTCGAGAACGACACGCGCCCCATCTCGACCTGTACGCGTGCGCCGCCGTCCAACACGTGGCACGACACGCGCCCGCCGGGCGTCGTCACCGCGAAGGGATCGCCGGCGACGAGGCCGCGGTCGAAGAGGTAGCGGGCGAAGATGCGCAGGCCGTTGCCGCTCTTTTCCGCCTCGGAGCCGTCCGGGTTGTAGATGCGCAGCGCGATGCCGCCGCCCGCCTCTTCGTGCCACAGGATGCCGTCACTGCCGACGCCGAAGTGGCGGTCGCAGATGCGCCGCACGAGGTCCGCGGAGGGCGCGGTCTGCACGCGGCCGTCCATCACGATGTAGTCGTTGCCGAGAGCCTGGTATTTCCAGAAGTGCATGGGGAGCGCAGCCTAACCCGCGCTATGCCGGGTCGCGACGCCGCTTCGGACCGGGCGCCGGCGCGCGCGCCGGCTTGCGGGCGGGCGGCGTGTCGCCGCGCTTCGGGCCGAGGGCCGCCGTTTCCGGTGCGAGGCCGTGCGCGATCGCGAGCATGCGGCGCGCGAGCACGGGCGCGACGCCCGCGTCCTCGTGTTTGAAGAACACGAAGCTCTCCTGCCAGGGCTGTGCGCGGATCCCGTCCACCCACGCCGCGAGCTGCGCATCGTCGTACGCGGCCGCGCGCAGCCGCACGTAGCCGAACGAGGCCGTCGCGACGAGCGGAACGCGCTTCGTCGCGCCGTCGAAGTCGGCGGTGCAGAGCGCGACGCCCGCTTCGCGCAGCACCGCCCAGGTCTCGTCGTCGAGCCAGCTCGTGTGGCGGAACTCGATCGCGGCCTGCCGCCCGGCGGGCACGAGCGCGAGCAGCGCGCGCAGCCGGCCGAGATCCTTGCGGGACCAGGGCGGGAGCTGGAAGAGCACGGGCCCGAGCCGGTCCCCGAGCGACGCCGTGACGCGGAACAGCTGCGCCACGGCGGAGGTCGGATCCGCGTCCTTCGAGTTCTTCGCCGCGTGGGTGATGCGTCGCGGGGCCTTCAGCGCGAAGCGGAATCCGGTCGGCACACGCGCGGCCCAGCCCGCGAGCACCGATGCGCTCGGCATCCGGTAGAAGGTGTTGTTGATCTCGACGGCCGGCAGCCGCTCCGCGTAGTACGCGAGGCGCTGCGCGCCCGGCAAGTCGGCCGGGTAGAAGGGGCCCGTCCATTCCTCGTAGCTGAAGCCGCTAGTCCCGACGCGCCATTCCATGTGCACTCTCCCGGGCGGCGAAGGCGCTCTCCCAGTGGCGGCCGTCGAAGGTCTCGACGCGCAGCGCCGCGAGATCGACGCCTTCGACGCAGCGCGCGTTGACGTCGATCAGATGGGGATCGGAGCGCGCGATGCGAAACGGCGAGATGCCGCAGGTCGGACAGAAGCGGTGCTCGGCGACGCCGGAGCCGAAGCGATAGCTCGACCACTCGCCGTCGCCGGCCAGCATGCGGACGCGTGCCGGGTCGACGTTCCAGTGCAGGTAGCCCGTGCGCGTGCAGATCGAGCAGTTGCACAGCGTCACGCGCTCGATCGCGGCGTCCACCTCGAAGCGGATGCGGCCACAGTGACACGCGACCGAATGCACCGGCATGCGGAGACCCTCTAGGAGACCGACCCAAGACGGATCGGGTCGCTCGGCCGCCGCGGCATCGCCGCCCACTGCGTTGCGCTCCTTGCGCCGTAGCTCCCGCTACGGCTCAGTCGCGCGCCTATCTTGCGTCGATCTCCTAGGCGTCCACGATCGAGAGCAGCTCGGAGAGGTTCTCGATCACGTGGTGCGGCGCCATGTGCTCCGGCGCGCCGTGCGGCGTCTCGCCGATCAACACACTCGTCATGCCGAGCGCGCGCGCGCCGGCGACGTCGTGCAGCACCGAATCGCCGACGAAGACGACGGAGCGCGGGTCGGGATCGCCGGCCTTCTCGAGCGCGATGCGGAAGATGCCCGGATCCGGCTTGCAGGAGCGTGCCTCTTCGCTCGTCGTGATGGCGTGTACGTGGGCGTCGAGCGCGAGGCGCGGCCAGACGGCGTCGAGCTGGTCCTGGTCGATGTTCGAGACGATCTGCACGTGCAGTCCGCGTTCGCGCAGCGTCGCGAGCGTCGCGGCGGCGTCTTCGCGCGGCGCGATGTCCGGTCCGCCGAGGATCTTGTCCTCGGAGAAGCGCAGATCCGGATCGCCCGCGCTGGCGTCCACGCCGAGCCCGCGCAGGAAGTGGACGTGCGCTTCGGTGAAGAGATCGCGGTGCAGGTAGTACGGGCGACCGGCCCATTCGAGCATCACGCGCATCATCGCACCGCGATAGACCTGGCGG
>JALOQG010000288.1 GCA_025453505.1 Myxococcota bacterium
CAGCGCCAGCTGCTCTCGTTCGCGCGCGCACTCGCGCACGGCGGCGACGTGCTGATCCTCGACGAGGCGACCAGCAGCGTCGACTCCGAGACCGAGCTGCTCGTGCAGCGCGGCATCCACGCGCTGCTCGAGGGCCGCAGCGCGATCGTCATCGCCCACCGCCTCTCGACGATCCAGGACGTCGACCGCATCCACGTCCTGCACAAGGGCCGCATCACCGAGACCGGCACCCACGAAGAGCTGCTCGCGAAGCGCGGCGCCTACCACCGGCTCTACCGGCTGCAGATCGAGCGCGGCCCGGAGCCGGTGCGCGCGGTGGGATGAGAGGCAGGGGAGGCGCAGGCCTTCCAGGGCCGTGAAGAAGCAGTCACGAACCGGCCACGGAACCCTTGCCAAGATCGCGTTCCGGGTGGTACCAACGGGTCGCGTCGAGCCCCCCTCGGCCTTCCCGAAATCCTCGACCCCCGACCCGCAACCGTCTGGTCCTCCACCAGGCCGCGCGCGGGTCCCCGAGGTGCGCTTGCGCATCAAGTCGCTCCAGATCTCTGGCTTCAAGTCGTTCGTGGATCGCTCGGTGTTGGCATTCCAACCCGGCATCACGGCCATCGTCGGCCCGAACGGCTGTGGCAAATCGAACGTCGTGGACGCCATGCGCTGGGCGATGGGCGAGCAGTCGCCCCGCCACCTGCGCGGCAAGTCGATGGACGACGTGATCTTCGCCGGCTCCGAGCTGCGCCCGGCCGTGGGCATGGCCGAGGTCGTGCTGACCTTCGACAACAGCGACGGCCGCGCGCCGGCCGAGTACGCGGGCTTCACCGAGATCCAGATCTCGCGCCGGCTCTACCGCGACGGCAATTCCGAGTACCTGATCAACAAGACGTCGTGCCGGCTGCGCGACGTGCTCGACTTCTTCCGCGACACCGGCATCGGCACGCGCGGCTACACGATCGTCGAGCAGGGACAGATCGCGGGCATCGTGTCGGCCAAGCCCGAAGACCGCCGCGCGATGCTCGAAGAGGCCGCCGGCATCGGCAAGTACAAGGCGCGCCGCCAGGAGGCCGAGCGCAAGCTCAGCGCGACCGAGCAGAACCTGGTGCGCGTGCACGACGTGCTCGGCGAACTGAAGCGGCAGATCGCGACGCTCGAGCGGCAGGCGAAGAAGGCGGCGCGCTTCAAGCGCCTGCAGGAGCGGCTGCGGCTGCTCGAACTCTCGATCGCGTCCGAGGATCGTCGCGGACTCGAGGAAAACGCAGCGTCGCAGCGGCGCCGTCTCATCGAGCAGCGCGACGAGCTCGGTGCGGCCGAGACGCGGCTCGCGGAACGCGAGGCGGATCTCGAACGCGTGCGGCTCGATCTGGCCGAACGCGAGCGTGCCGTCGTCGCGGGCTCGGAGCTGCTCTTCGGGTTGCGCTCCGAGATCAAGCAGCTCGAGAGCCGCATCGAGTACGAGGATCGCGAGCGCGCGACGCTGGCCGAGACGCGCGCCGCGCGCGAAGAAGAGATGGCCCGCCTGCGCGAGCAGGTCGCGGCCGCGCGCGCCGAGGAGCGCAGCGCCGGCGACGAGTTGGCGCAGCTCGAGGCGCAGGTCGAGTCGGAGCGCAGCGCGCTGTCCGCGCTCGAAGCGCAGGTCGCGGAGGCGGTGTCCGCTCTGCGCCGGCTCGAGGGCGAGCGCGAAGCGGCGAACCCGCGTCTCGTGGACGCGCTCACGGGAATCGCGCGCGCGGAGGACCGCGGCGCCGCGGCCGAGCAGCGCCGGGCCGAGATCGCGCGCCGGCTGCGCAGCACCGACGAACTGATCGAGGTGCAGCAGGGCGAGGCGAGCCGCGCCGACGCCGAGCAGCGTCGCCTCGAAGAGGGCCTGAACAACCTGCTCGCCGAGCGCGATCGCCTGATGAGCGCGCTACGCGAGGCGATCGACCAGAACGAGCGCGCGACCGCGCGTGCCAAGGGGCTGACCACGCAGGTGCGCGAGGCGCGCGAGCACCACGGCCTGCGCGCCGCGCGCGCCGAGTCGCTGCGCGAGGTGCTGGAACGCGCCGAGGACGTCGGCGAAGGCACGCGCCACCTGCTCGAGGAATCCGAGAACCTGCGCTCTGCGCACGGCCTGCGCGCGATGGTGCGCGACGTGCTCGAGGCCGACGCCGACGTCGAGCGCGCGGTCGAGGCGGTGCTGCAGGAGCGCGCCGAGGCGCTGGTCGCGACGGGTCTCGAAGGCGCGCTCTCGGCGATCGACCGGCTGCGCAGCTCCGACGCGGGGCGCGCGGTACTCGTGATCGAGCGGCCCGACGAGCCGCTGCGCAGCGGCTTCGTGCCGCTCGGCGAACCGCTGCTCTCGCGCGTGCGCGTGAAGCCGGGCTTCGAGGGCGTCGCGCGCGCGCTGCTCGGCGACGTCAATCTCGTCCCCGATCTCGGCGAGGTCGCCAAGGTCTACGCGGGCGCCCACGTGCCCGCGACGTTCGTGACGCCGGCCGGCGACGTGCTCGGCACCGACGGCGTGCTGCGCGGCGGCAGCGGCGGCGGCACGGGCTTGCTCGCGCGCGCCCGCGAGCTGCGCGAGATCGAGCAGGAAGTGCATGCACTCGGCCAGCAGCTCGCGCTGCTCGCGGCCGAGCAGCTCGCCGCCGAGACCGAAGCCGCGCGTGTCGCCGACGAACTCGACAACCTGCGCAACCGACACCACACGGCGGCGCTCGCGGTCGCGAGCCACGAAAAGGATCTCGAGCGCGCGCGCGAGCGCGTGAAGACGACTTTCGAAGCGCACGAAGGCCGCGTCGCGGAGCGCTCCGAGCTGGTGGCCGAGAGCGAGGCGCTGGAGGCCGAGTCGCGGGCGCTCGGCCTGCGCCTCGAGGAGCTGCGCGTCGCGCGCGCCAACTGTCAGCGTGATCTCGACGCGCTCTCACTGCAGATCGGCGAGGCGTCGCGCGGGCTGGCCCGCTTCGAGGCGGCGCTGACCGAGCGCCGCGTCGCGCACGCCGCGCGCGCCGAGAAGCGCGACCGGCTGGCGGGTGTGTGTGCGCGCGCGGCGGCGGCCGCCGCCGAGTCCCAGCAGTGGATCGAGCGCCGGGAGCGCGAGATCGAGGAAATCGAGGCGCGCCGCGCGCAGCTCGCCGAGTCGAGCGCGGGTGCGCGCGAGGCGCTCCACGCGAAGCTCGGCGACGAGGAACGCGCGCGTCAGGACGCCGATCGCGCGCGCGATGCGTACGAGCGCGCCGCGGCCGACGTGCGGGATCGCGAAGACGAGGGCCGCACGCTGCGCGCCGATTGCATGGCGCGCCGCGAGCGCATCCAGACCGCCGAACTCGAGATCCGCGACGCCGAGCAGCGCTTGACGCAGCTCGACGATCGCGTGCTGGAGCGCTGGAAGGTCGAACTGGCGACGTGGACGCCGCCGGTCGCCGGCGACGTCGTTCCGGTGACGAGCGCGTTCCCGGCCGAGGAGGGCGAGGAGACGCCGGACGCCGAGGACGCCGAGTCGATCGTGCTGCGCAGCTCCGACACGGAGTGGCTCGAGCGCCCGCGCGACGAGCGCGAGAAGCACGCCGCCGAACTGCGCAAGCGCGTCGAGCACTTCGGCGACGTCCACATGGGCGCGATCGAAGAGCACGAAGAGATCAACGAGCGGATGCGCTTCCTCGACGAGCAGAAGAACGACCTCGAGACGACGGTGGCGTCGCTGCGCGAGGCGATCGCGCGCATCAACCGCTCGAGCCGCAAGCGCTTCCGCGAGACCTTCGACGCCGTCAACGAGCGCTTCCAGAAGAACTTCCCGCGCCTCTTCAACGGCGGCAAGGCGAGCCTCGCGCTGACCGAGAGCGACGACGTGCTCGATGCCGGCGTCGAGATCATGGCCCAGCCGCCGGGCAAGAAATTGCAGAGCGTGACGCTGCTCTCGGGCGGCGAGAAGACGATGACGGCGCTGGCGCTGCTCGTCTCGCTCTTCCAGGTGCACCCCTCGCCGTTCTTCCTGCTCGACGAGGTCGACGCCGCGCTCGACGATGCCAACGTCGGCCGCTTCAACGAGATCGTCCGTGAGATGGCCGACGGCTCGCAGTTCCTCGTGATCACGCACAACAAGTCCACGATCGAGATCGCCGACGTGCTCTACGGCGTCACGATGGAGGATCGCGGCGTCTCGAAGGTGGTCTCCGTGCAGCTCCGGGACGCCTGAGCGACGCCTCACGGCCGGCACGGGGCGGGTAGAGTGCGCGCGTGACGACCGTACCGCGTGATCCCGCGAGCCCCTGGCTCTACGGCCCCGCCGTGGATCTGCTCTTTGGTTGCGGCGGGCTCTATCTCGTCGCGTTCGCGCTGCTCTGGTGGCTCGGGCCGCGGATGGCCGAGACGATCCACCTCGGCGTGCTGCCGCT
>JALOQG010000289.1 GCA_025453505.1 Myxococcota bacterium
GGAGGTCGCGCGACGCTCGCGTGACGCGCAGCACGGTGGCAGGAGCCGGGTGACCGCTCGTTCGCGTTGACGCCCCAGGTACGCAGCCATAGCTTCCTGTCATGGCTACTCCCAAAGCGAGAACCATCTCGGTAGCGCCCGAGACAGCTCTTCTCCTCGCGCGGATCGCGAAGCGCTGGAACGTGACGAAGGCGGAGGCCTTGCGCCTCGCCCTCCGCGCAGCTGCGCCGGATGAGCCTCTGTCGGAACGTGAGAATCGAACGAGGCTCGCGGCCTTCAAGCGGTTCCAGGCCAGCATGAACCTCACCCCTGCGGCTGCGCGTCGCTGGCAGAGGGAGGTGCGTGCGAATCGAAGAGCCACTGACCCGGTCCCGAAGACCCGGCGGAAGTGATTCATCTCGACACGAACTTCCTGATCGCTGCTACGACTCCCGGATCCGCGCGTGCTCGCGAGGTCAGGGACTGGATGAGTGCGGGACGAAGGCTCGGGATCAGCGCGGTCGCCTGGGCCGAGTTTGGATGCGGTCCCGCTCGATCCCCATCCCCCGACCTTCTCTCGTTTCTCGGTGTTCCGATTCCGTTCACGGTGGACGACGCCGTCGTCGCTTCTCAGCTCTACAACCTCGGCGGCCGGCGTCGCGGATCGCTGCCCGACTGCATGATTGCCGCGACTGCGATTCGCTTCGGAGCCGTGCTGGCCACCACGGACGGCGAGTTCCGCCGCTACGAGCGTGCGGGCTTGATGCTCGACGAATCCTGATGTTGCGGATCGTGCGTCCGCGAAGGGCGCCGACGGCTGCTAGCGTCGCGCCGTCATGGACGCGCCTCATGCGGACGCCGCGCGGCGTCCGCCGGTCTACGAGCACTCCTTTCTCGCCCTCGTCGCGGTCGCCTGCGGTCTCGCGGGCGCCGCGGGCGCGATCCTCTTCCGCTCGCTGATCTACTTCTTCGGCGAACTCTTTTTCGGAAGTGGCGCTGGCTGGATGGAATCGCTCGGCGACGCGATCGGCCTCGCGCTCGATCCCGCGCAGCTCGAGCCGGCCGCGCCGGGCGCGGATCTGCCGTGGTGGCGGCGGCTGATCGCGCCGGCGATCGGCGGTGCGATCGTCGGTCCGCTCGTGCACTACCTCGCCGTCGAGACGAAGGGCCACGGCGTGCCCGAGGTGATGCTCGCCGTCGCGCGCGGCGGCGGCGTGATCCGCCGGCGTGTCGTTTCCGTCAAGACGCTCGCCTCGGCGATCACCATCGGCTCGGGCGGATCGGTCGGACGCGAAGGGCCGATCGTGCAGATCGGCGCCGCGCTCGGCTCGGCGATCGGGCAGACGCTGAAGCTGCCCGCGCGCCAGATCCGAACGCTGGTCGGCTGCGGCGCGGCGGCCGGCATCGCGGCGACGTTCAACGCGCCGATCGCGGGCGCGCTCTTCGCCGTCGAGGTGATCCTCGGCGACTTCGCCGCCGCGCAGCTCGCGCCGATCGTGATCTCGTCGGTCGTCGCGACCGTCGTCTCGCGCGCAGTGCTCGGCGACAACCCCGCGTTCCTCGTGCCCGCGTACGAACTCGTCAGCCCGCTCGAACTCGGCTTCTACGCGATCGCGGGCGTGCTCGCCGGTCTCGTCGGCCTCGCCTTCGTCTGGGTGCTCTACGCGACGGAAGACGGCTTCGATCGCTGGCGCTTTCCCGAGCCTGCAAAGGCCGCCGTCGGCGGACTCCTCGTCGGTGCGATCGGCTCGCAGTTGCCGGAAGTGTTCGGCGGCGGCTACGGCGCGATCACGGCGGCGCTCGCGGGCGAGCTGACGCTCGCGACGCTCGGGCTCTTGCTCGTCGCGAAGCTCGCGGCGACGTCGATCACGCTCGGCTCGGGCGGATCCGGCGGTGTCTTCGCTCCATCGCTCTTCATCGGCGCAGTCGGCGGCGGCCTCTTCGGCGGCGTCGTGCACGGCGCCTTCCCGGCCTGGACCGCCTCGTCGGGCGCCTACGCGCTCGTGACCATGGGCGCCGTCGTCGCGGCGACGACGCACGCGCCGATCACCGCGATCATCATGATCTTCGAGATGACGCAGTCGATCGCGATCATCCCGCCGCTCATGATTACCTGCGTGGTCAGCATGACGGTCGCCGCGCTGCTGCGGCGCGATTCGATCTACACGCTGAAACTGCGCCGTCGCGGCATCGACCTGCAGGCGGAACAGGATCCGAACGTCCTACGTTCCCTCTTCGTGCGCGACGTGATCGACCGCGAGCCCGAGATCATCCCGGCCGATGCGCCGTTCGGCGACGTGCTGGAACTCGTCGTCGGCAGCCGGCACACGGCGTTCTTCGTCGCCGACGGCGGCGGCGAACTGCTCGGCGCGATCTCGGTGCACGAGTTGCGGCGCGTGATCCTGGAAGAGGACTCGCTGCGCAACGTCGTCGTCGCGGCCGATCTGATCGAAGAGAGCCGTCCGACGCTGCACGAGGACGACACGCTCGATCTCGGCCTGCAACTGCTGTCGCGCTCCGGTGCGACGGAGCTGGCCGTGGTGGCGCAGGGCACGCGTCGCATCGTCGGCGCGCTGCACGAGCAGGACGTGCTCGCCGCCTTCCACGCGCAGATGCTCTCGCGCGATCTGGCGGGAAGCCTCGGCACGCGACTCTCGATGGCGCAGCGCGGCCGCACGATCGAACTCGGCAGCGGCTACGTGCTGGCCGAGGTCGAGGCGCCGGCCGGCTTCGCGGGGCGATCGCTGCGCCAGCTCGATCTGCGTGGCCGGCTCGGCGTGCAGGTCGTGCTGCTCCGCGACGCGGATCGCGAAGCCGTGCGCGTGCCCGACGCGGACGAGTGCATCGCCGCCGGCGATCGGATGGTCGTCGCGGGCCCGCAAGCGGGCGTCGCGCAGCTCTCGAATCTGGGACACTGAGAAGCGAACGGAGGAATCGCAGCGTGCCTTTCAATCTCGCAGATCTCTTCGAGCAGGCCGTCGACCACTTCGGCGAGCGCGAGTGCCTCGTCGCGAACGGCGTGCGCCGCACCTACGCCGAGATGGAGGCGCGTGCGAACCAGCTCGCGCATCACCTCGCCGCGCACGGCGTGCGCCCGGGCGATCACGTCGGCATCTACGCGCAGAACTGCGTCGAGTGGGTCGAGACGCTGTGGGCCGTGTTCAAGATCCGCGCGGTCTGGATCAACATCAACTACCGCTACGTCGAGGACGAGCTGCGTTACCTGGTCGAGAACGCCGACCTGCGCGCGATCGTGTTCGCGCGCGAGTACGCGCCGCGCGTCGCGTCGGTGCGCAGCGCGATGCCGCAGCTCGTGCACGCGATCTACGTCGAGGACGGCAGCGAGGCGAGGCTCGCAGGCACGGGCGCGATCGAATACGAGGCCGCGCTCGCGACCGGCTCGCCCGAGCGCGACTTCGCGCCGCGCTCGGAAGACGACCGCTACATCCTCTACACCGGCGGCACGACGGGCATGCCGAAGGGCGTCGTGTGGCGGCACGGCGACGTCTTCTTCGCGCTCGGCGGCGGCATCGACCAGGCCAGCGGCTGGAAGGCGCAGCGCCCCGAGGACATGATCGAGAAGGCGAAGGCGCCCGGCCCGCAGGTCTACTTCGCGACCGCGCCGCTGATGCACGGCGCCTCGCAGTGGTCCGTGATGAGCAGGAGCTTCGTCGGCAACAAGAACGTGCTGCTCGCGAAGTTCGAGCCGCGCGCGGTGTGGGAACTGGTCGCGCGCGAAAAGGTGCAGGCGCTCTTCATCACCGGCGACGCGATGGGCCGCCCGCTCGCGGAAGCGCTCGACGCCGCCGGCGATCTCGACCTCGCGTCGCTCTTCCTCGTCACCAGCACCGCAGCCGTGTTCTCGCCGACCGTGAAGGACCAGTTCTTCGAGCGCTTCCCGAACCTGATCATCGTGGACGGCGTCGGCGCGTCCGAGGTCGGCGGCAACGGCCTCTTGCTCTGCACCAAGGGCAAGACCGCGATGCTCGGCGGCGGTCCGACCTTCAAGCCGGGCCCCGGCAGCGTCGTGCTCGACGAGAACCTGCGCGTCGTCGAAGCGGGCTCGGGCGTCGTCGGCAAGCTCGCGCGCACCGGCCACATCCCGCTCGAGTACTACAAGGATGCGAAGAAGAGCGCCGAGACCTTCTTCACCGCGCCGGATGGCAAGCGCTACTCGATGCCCGGCGACTTCGCGCGCGTCGAACCCGACGGCCAGGTCACGCTGCTCGGCCGCGGCTCGGTCTCGATCAACTCGGGCGGGGAGAAGATCTATCCCGAAGAAGTCGAGCACGCGATCAAGTCGCACCCCGCGTGCTGGGACGCGATCGTGATCGGCGTGCCCGACGAACGCTGGGGCAGCCGCGTCGCCGCGATCGTGCAGCCGCTGGGCGCAGCGGGTGGCGACGGAAGCGTAGTGTTGGATCCGCATCTGCGAATCGCGACAGAGGGTGAACCTGCGGCCTCGGCCGTGACCGCAATTTCGATCGAGCTAACCTGCCCTTCCAGGGAGCGTGCCGCATGAAGTTCCGCATCCAAATCGAGCCCGATGAGGACGGCGTTTTCATTGCGACGGTTCCGTCGCTGCCCGGCTGCATCTCCCAAGGATCGACGCGCGACGAGGCCCTCGCGAACGTCCGCGAGGCGATCGCCGGATACCTGGAGAGCCTCCGCGAACACGGAGAACCGATCCCGCCCTCGATCGACGAGGAAGTCGTCGACGTCGCAGTGTGAGCGTCCTCCCTCGGATCTCGGGTCGTGAGGCTGTGTCCGTTTTTCGTCGAATCGGATACGAAGTCGACCGGCAGACGGGAAGCCACATCATTCTGCGTCATACGTCCGAGCCCCACCGGCGCCTCACCGTTCCGGACCATCGCGAGATCGCAAAGGGCACGCTCCGCGGTTTGATCCGAGAGTCGGGGCTCAGTGTCGAGCAGTTCAGAGAGCTGCTACGCAGATAGCCCGGAAGGGATCTCTCGTATGGCCGGATCGTCCCATCTGTTGGTCGAGCGCCGCGACGACGGCGTGCTCGTCGTGACCATGAACCGCCCCGAGAAGCGCAATGCGCTCTCGCCCGAGATGCTGGTACGGATGGCCGCCGCGTGGCGCGACTTTCGCGACGACCCGGCGCTGCGCGTCGCGATCCTGACCGGCGCCGGCGACGCCGACTTCTGCGCTGGCGGCGATCTCGAGCTGACGATGCCGATGGTGACCGGCGCGCGGAAGCCCGAGACGGAGTGGGATCACGAGCTGCTCGCCGACATGACGCAGTTCACCGACGCGATCCTGCGCGGCTTCACGCTCTACAAGCCGGTGATCGCGGCGGTCAACGGCAACGCGCTCGGCGGCGGCACCGAGATGGCCAACGCCTGCGACCTGCGCGTTGCCGCGGAGCACGCGGTGTTCGGTACGCCCGAGGCGAAGGTGGGCCTCTTGCCCGGCGGCGGCTCGATCTCGCGGCTGCCGCGCCAGATCCCGTACGCGAAGGCGATGGAGATGCTGCTCGTCGGCGATTCCTTCTCCGCGCAGGACGTGCTCGCGATGGGACTCGTCAACTACGTCGTGCCGCGCGAGCAGCTGCTGCCGAAGGCGCTCGAACTCGCGGCGAAGATCGCCGCCAACGGTCCGCTCGCGGTGCGCAAGATCAAGGAAGGCGTCGTGCGCACGAGCGGCCTGCCGCTCGGCGTCGCGCTCGAGATCGAGAACGAAGTCTCCGCGGCGGTACTGACGTCGAAGGACGCGCGCGAGGGTCCTCGGGCATTCAAGGAGAAGCGCAAGCCGCGCTTCACCGGGGAGTAGCGTCGAGATCCGGGCCGGTTCCGTCGCGCGGTTCGATCTGCGCGCGCGCCGGCTCGCCACCGGTCCGGCGCAGCGCCTCGCGAATGGCGCCGAGATGTTTCGCGCAGATGCCGTGGGAAACGC
>JALOQG010000290.1 GCA_025453505.1 Myxococcota bacterium
ACGGTCGATCACCGCAGACCCCACGGCAGCAGCCGCGAGCTCTACAAGGGCGTGCTCGCCGGAAAATCGCGCGGCTTCTTCAGCGGCAAGGTGATCGTACGGCCGGATGCGCAGAAGACCGACGCGCAGCAGAAGAACGACAACCTGCTGCTCTCCGCCGACGCCGAGGTCTCCTCGAAGCCGCAGCTCGAGATCGAGGCCGACGACGTCAAGTGCAGCCACGGCACCACGATCGGCCAGCTCGAAGAAGACGCCGTCTTCTACCTGCGCTCGCGCGGCATCGGCGTGCGCGAAGCGGAAGCCCTGCTGACGCGCGCGTTCGCCGCGCAGATCCTCGAACCGATCGAGAGCGCGGCGCTGCGCACGCACGTCGAGGCGCTCGTCTCGGCGCGGCTCTTCCCGGGAGGCGCGGCGTGAGCAGCTCCGCCGAACCCTTCCCGACCCGGCTCAGCGATCTCGAGGTCGCGCGGCTGCGCGCCGACTTCCCGGTGCTGGCGCAGCGCCCGCACGGCCGGCCGCTCGCGTATCTCGACAACGCCAACACCACGCAGAAGCCGCGCGCGGTGATCGACGCCGAGAGCCACTTCTACGCCACCGACTACGCCGGCGTGCACCGCGCCGTCTACGAGCTGGCCGAGCGCGCGACGCGCGCCTACGAGGCCGGCCGCGCGGCGGTGCGGCGCTTCCTGCACGCGCCCGACGCGCACGAAGTGATCCTGCTGCGCGGCACCACCGAGGCGATCAACCTGGTCGCGTCGAGCTTCTCGCGCGCGCACGTCGGCGCGGGCGACGAGATCCTGATCACCGCGATGGAGCACCACTCGAACCTGGTGCCGTGGCAGCTCGCCTGCGAGGCGCGCGGCGCGCGGCTGGTGGTCGCACCGATCGACGACTCCGGCGCGCTGCTCCTCGACGAGTTCGAGCGTCTCGTCACGGATCGCACGCGCATCGTCGCCGTCGCGCACGTTTCGAACTCGCTCGGCAGCGTGAACCCGGTGCGCGAGATCGTCGAGATCGCACACGCGCGCGGCGTACCGGTGCTGGTCGACGGCGCGCAGTCGGCGCCGCACATGCCGGTGGACGTGCAGGAGCTCGGTTGCGACTTCTACGCGTTCTCCGGCCACAAGGTCTACGGGCCGTCGGGCATCGGCGCGCTGTGGGGCCGACGCGAGCTGCTCGAGGCGCTGCCGCCGTGGCAGGGCGGCGGCGGGATGATCGAGAACGTGACCTTCGAGAAGACGACGTACGCCGGCATTCCGGCGCGCTTCGAGGCCGGCACGCCGAACATCGCGGGCGCGGTCGGACTCGCTGCGGCGATCGAGTACGTCGAGGCGGTCGGCGTCGAGCGCATCGCGGCCCACGAGCAGCAGCTCCTCGTCCACGCGACCGAAGCGCTGCGCGAGATTCCCGGCCTCACGATCATCGGCACCGCGCCGGAGAAGGCGGGCCTCGTCTCGTTCGTGCTCGACTGCGCGCATCCGCACGACATCGCGACGATCCTCGACCGCGAGGGCGTCGCCGTGCGCGCCGGCCATCACTGCACGCAGCCCGTGATGCAGCACTTCGGCGTGCCGGCGACGGTGCGCGCGTCGTTCGGGCTCTACAACACGCGCGAGGACGTGGACGCGCTGGTCGCCGGCCTGCGCACCGTGGTCGAGGTGTTCGGCTGATGGAATCCGCCGAGCTGCGCGAGCTCTACCAGACGGTGATCCTCGATCACTACAAGAAGCCCCGGAACTTCGGCCGGCCGGAAGGCGCCGACCGCGAAGCCGAAGGACGCAACCCGCTCTGCGGCGACCACTTCAAGGTCTACGCGAAGCTGGACGGCGACCGCGTGGCAGCGGTCGGATTCGAAGGATCCGGCTGCGCGATCTCGACCGCGTCGGCGTCGCTGATGACGCAGCTCGTCGCCGGCAGGTCGCGCGAGGAAGCGCACGCGATCTTCACGCGCTTCCACGATCTCGTGACCGGGAGCGGCGACGTCGATCCCGCCTCGGTCGGCAAGCTCGAAGTCCTGGCGGGCGTTCGCGAGTTCCCGGCGCGCGTCAAGTGCGCGACGCTGGCGTGGCACGCCCTCGAAGCAGCGCTCGACCGGCCCGGCGAATCGGTCAGCACGGAGTGACGGACGTGAGTGAAGCGACGGAGCGGAGCAAGGAAGAGATCGAGAACGACGTAGTCGAGATGCTGAAGACCGTCTACGACCCCGAGATCCCCGTGGACATCTACGAGCTCGGTTTGATCTACAACATCGACGTGCGTGACGATCGCAGCGTCGAGGTGCGCCTCACGCTCACCTCGCCGATGTGCCCCGTCGCGGGCTCGCTGCCCCCCGAAGTCGAATCGAAGGTCGCGCAGGTCGAGGGCGTGACGCGGGCCGTCGTGGACCTGGTCTGGGATCCGCCGTGGAATCCGGGCATGATGTCGGAGGCCGCGAGGCTCGAGCTGGGGATGCTGTAGCGATGAGCGACGACGCGCCGCGCGTTCTCGACGAACGGCGGCAGGCCCTCGAAGAGGCGTTCTTTCGCAAGCAGGACGAGGCGCTGCGCGCGCGGGTGCGCGCGGAGCGCGAGCGCGCCGACGCGCGTGCGGCGCTCGCCGAGCAGTCGCCGATCGCCGACGCCGCGCTGCTCGACCGCCTCGTCGAGCTCGGGATCCGCGTCGACACGCTCGCCGCGCTGATGCTCGTGCCGCTCGTCGAGGTCGCGTGGGCGGACGGCACGATGGACCCGCGCGAGCGCGAGGCGGTGCTGCACGCCGCCGAGGCGAGCGGCATCGAGTTCGACTCGCCGAGCCACGCGCTGCTCGAAGCCTGGACGCAGGAGCGGCCGCCGGCCGCGCTCTACGAATCCTGGCGCGCCTATGTCGCCTCGCTGTGTCGCGAGCTCTCCGCCGACCACCGCTGGCATCTGGAAGAGCAGCTCGTCGGCCGCGCCCGCAGCGTCGCGCGCGCAGCGGGCGGCTTCCTCGGCGTCGCCAGGGTGTCGAAGCCCGAAGAGGAAGTGATCGCCCGACTCGAGCAGGCCTTTGCCGCCGGCTGATCCGCGCTCCCGCGCTCCCCGCAAGCAGCGGCGCACGAACGCCGAGATCAGCGAAGAGACGCGCACCCGGTTGCTCGCCGCCGGACGCCGCGCGTTCGCCACGCACGGCTACGCGGACGTCTCGACCGACGAGATCGGCGAGGCGGCGGGCCTGACGCGCGGCGCGCTGCACTACCAGTTCCACGACAAGCGCGGCCTCTTCGAGGCCGTCGTGCGCGCGCTGCTCGCCGAGCTCGCCGAGCGCATCGCGCGCCGCACGATGGAGAACGCTCCCGCCGAGACGGAGGAGCTCGAACGCGGCTGCGACCTCCTGCTCGAGGCCTACGGCGAGCCCGCGATCCAGACGATCCTGCTGCGCGACGCGCCCGTCGTGCTCGGCTGGGCCACCTGGCATCGGATGCAGGAAGAGGCGGGCCTCGCCGCGCTGCTGCGACACGCACTCGAACACTGGGCGACCGCCGGCTGGATCGCCGCCGAGCGCGTCGAGCCGATCGCACGCCTGCTGCTCGGCGCCTTGACACAGGCCGGCGTCGCAATCGGCGAGTCCGACGATCACGCCGCAGCGCTGGTCCGTTATCGCGAGGAGCTGCGCGCGCTCGTCCGCGGGCTCAGCCCGGAAGGCGCGCGAGGCCCGCGACGCAAGCCCGGTACACCGCGGCGTCCGCGTCGCGGAAGCAGCAGAAGGTGACGCGCACCGGTACGTCGTTCGCGACGAGCCACGCGCCGACCTCGCGCACGGCGATCTTCGTCGCCGCATCGAGCGGATAGCCGTAGACGCCGGTCGAGATCGCCGGGAACGCGAGCGTCTCGATCTGGTTCTGGCGCGCGAGGCGCAGCGACTCCGTGTAGCACGCGCCGAGCAGCCGCGATTCTCCCGCCGCGCCGCCGCGCCACACCGGGCCGACGGTGTGGATCACGAAGCGCGCGGGCAGTTCGTAGCCGGCGGTGATGCGCGCTTCGCCGGTCGGGCAGCCGCCGATCGTGCGGCATTCCTCGAGCAGCTTGGGTCCCGCCGCGCGGTGGATCGCGCCGTCCACGCCGCCGCCGCCGAGCAGCGTCTCGTTCGCTGCGTTGACGATCGCGTCCAAGGCGAGCGTCGTGATGTCGGCGGTGACGACCTCGATGCGGCGCAGGATCTCCTGCACGTCGAAATTCCTAGTCCTCGAGCACGACTTCGTCGCCGACGCGCACGGCGCCGGGCGTCGCGATCGTCGCGTAGGCGCCGACGTTCTGGTTGGCCTCGCGCACGACCGTGCGCATCAGCGCCGGGTCCTTCGGAAGATCCGCGAACGGGTGCGTGATCATCACGCAGCGCGGACACCC
>JALOQG010000291.1 GCA_025453505.1 Myxococcota bacterium
CGCGCCTTCACGGGCCCGGTCGGCATCGCCGCGATGCCGCACTTCCCGCGCGGCTGGCTCGCACAGCTCGCGTCGCCGTTTCGGTGGCGTGAGATCGCGACGCCTGCGCGCGGCGAATCGGCTCGATCCCACACGAGTTAGCGCTGGCGCTTGCGTGTGAGCATCGTGATGCGTCGACGGTGCTGCGCCGGAGCCTCGATACATCGGTGTATGATGCGCCGCCGATGCAAACCGCACCGCTCCGGATCCTGCTCGTCGATCTCAACAACTTCGCGCGTTGTCCGACCGTTGCGATCGGCATGCTGGCGGCGGTCCTGCGTCGAGACGGTCTGCAGGTCGACGTCTTCTCCCCTCTCGCGATCGGGGTCGCCGGCGTGGCGCGCGAGAGCCGCGTCGGCCCGTTCGGCCGAATCGATCAGTACCTGCGCCATGTGACGGCGAACGCGTCGATTCCGACGGTCCGCGCGCTCCGCGCGCATGTCGCCCTGCGACGGCATCCGATCGGTCTCGACGAAGCGCGTCGAGTCCTCGCCGCCTTCGATCAGACCCTCATCGACGGGTACGACGCAGTCCTCGTCTCGGCCTACCTGATGTACCGGGAGGTCGTCGAGGCGATTGCCGCACGTTGTGCCTCGAGAGCGATTCCCGTCGGTCTCGGCGGTCCCTACTTCGCCCAGCCCGAGGTCATCGACGCATGGCGCTCGATTCCGGGCGTGAGCGCAGTTCTCGGAGGGGAGGGCGAGCCCTACGTCACTCGCTTCGTCCACGGGCTCGTGGGTCGCGCGGCGCTCGAAACGCTGCCGGGCGTTTCGACTGCGAACGTTCGCAAGGGAGCCGCTCCGCCGCTCGCCGATCTCGATGCACTTCCGTTCGCGGATTACTCGGACTTCCCGTGGTCCCGGTATCCGAATCGGCTGATCCCTCTCGTCACCGGACGTGGCTGTGGGTGGGGGCGTTGCACTTTCTGTTCGGACGTGACGAGTTCGATGGGGCGAGGGTTCCGCAGCCGCTCCGCCGCTCGCGTTCTCTCCGAGGCAGCACACCACGCCGTGCGACACGAGACCTCGTGCTTCGTCTTCACCGATCTCAAGCTCAACTCGGACGTCGAAACCTGGGGCGCGCTCGTGGACGGAATGCAGCGGGCCGTGCCGGGTGCCCGCTGGGTGGCCGCCGTCCACGCCGATCGCCGTGCCGACAACGGACTCTCTGCATCTCGGCTGAAGGCGGCCGCGGCTGCCGGCATGGTTCGATTGACCACCGGTCTCGAATCGGGCAGTCAGCGCATTCTCGACTCGATGCAGAAGGGGGCCGACGTCTCTCGAATCGAAGCGATGATTCGCGATGCCTGGGAAGCCGGCATCTCGGTTCGGATCACGATGATCGTGGGCTACCCGGGCGAGGAGCCCGAGGACGTCGAAGCGAGCGCGCGGTTCCTGGAGCGCAACGGCCGCTACGTCGGTCGCGTCCTCTTGAACCGCTTCTCCATGATCACGGGCACGCGGATTCAACGACGCCTGCGCCGCGGGATCGCACACCGGGACACCTTGCAGGATCTCGTCGCCGATTCGATCTCTGCCACGTGGCCGCACCGCTACGCAGGGGCGCAAGCCCGATCCTATCGGCGGGCACTCTGGCGTCTGCTCGGAGAAACGCACCGGATCAACCGGCGCGCGCTGCACCTCTCGGCCACCGCCTTCGAAGGCGTGATGTAGGCGCGGCCGTCAGCGGCCCTGCTTCATCTGCAGCTGCATCGAGCGGGCCTTGGCGTCTTCGGCTTCGGGGATGCGGCCGGCCTGTTGGAGCAGCATCGAGAGGCTCGTGTAGGCGAGCGGCTCTTCGGGATCGAGCTCGGCGTAGCGGCGCGCGGCGTCGAGGGCGGCGTCGAGATCGCCCTGTTTCGCGAGCGCCATCGCGAGGCCGTTCCAGGCCATCGCGAACTCGGCGTTCCCGGCGAGCGCCGCGCGGTACGACGCGATCGCCTCGTCGGTGCGGCCGGCTGCGAAGTGCTGGATGCCGGCCTTGTAGTGGGTGCGCGCTTCGGACATGGACGCGAGTATATCCGCGATGTCCGGCGCTACGACCGAACCGATCCACGCGCTCGTGCTCGCCGGCCGGCGCACGCCCGACGAAGCGGGCGTCGGCACGCAGCGTCACAAGGCGCTCGAACCGGTGGACGGCGTGCCGATGCTCGAACGCGTCGTCGCGGCGCTGCGCGCTTCGGGTTGCGTGACGTCGATCCACGTGTGCAGCGACGATCCGGCGCTGACCCGAGCGACGCCGCTGCTCGCGGAGCTCGCGGGCGCCGGTGCGCTGCACTTCGCGGCGAGCGGCGCGTCGCCGGCCGCGAGCGTCGCGGGCTTTCTCGCGAGCGGCGCGGCGACGCTGCCGCTCCTCGCGACCGCCGCCGATCACGCGCTCCTGACGCCCGAGATGGTGCGTCACTTCGTCGCGACGGCGCGCGCCGGCGACGCGGACTTCGCGGTCGGGCTCGTCGAGGCGTCGCTGTTCCGGCGCCGCTTTCCGGACGCGCGCCGCACCTTCATCCCGCTGCGCGGCGACGCGGTCTCCGGCGCCAACCTGTTCCTGTTCGCGACGCCGCGCGCCGCCGAGGTCGCGCGCTTCTGGGTGGGCGCCGAGTCGTTTCGCAAACGGCCCTGGCGCATGGTCTCGGTGTTCGGACCCGGCGTGCTGCTGCGCTTCCTCGCGGGCCGGCTCGATCTCGATGCGGCGCTCGCGCACGCGGGCCGCGTGATCGGCGCGCGCCTCGCCGCGGTGCGCATGCCCTTCGCCGAAGCCGCGATCGACGTCGACACGCCGGCCGATCTGGCGATCGCGAACCGGCTGCTCGCGGAGCGGCGTCAGAGCACGCCTTCGCCTTCGTGAGCGAAGCGGCGCGTCGCCGGGTCGAAGCCGCGCACTTCGTACGACACCGTGAAGCGTCCGTCGGCGCCGCGATCGATGCAGTAGACGTGGTAGCGCGCGCGCCGCTCCGGCTTCGTCCCGATCGAGGAGGACGACGGCACGCCCACCACGGGAATCGGCCCGGCGGGTCCCGGAATCTCGGCGAACGAAGTGCGGTGCGTGTGGCCGTGCAGCACGAGCTCGGCGCCGGATCGCGCGAGCACCGCGCGCAGGGCCGCGGCGTCGTCGAGCTGGCGGCGCCGCGACTGCCCGACCGGCAGCGGCGGGTGGTGCACGACGAGGACCCGGAACGCACCCTCGTCGCCGAGCGCGCGCAGCACGGAGGCGAGTCGCTCGCGCTGGGCGTCGCCGAGGCGGCCGGTCGCGAGCAGCGGAAGCGTCGCGCGCGCGGACGAGGCGCCGACGATCGCGACCGGGCCGAGGCGCCGCGCGGTCGGAAAGCGGTCGGCGCCGACGCCCGGCCCGATCGCCAGGCCGGCGGCATCGCGCGAGTCCAGATAGGGCCCCCAGGGCGCCCAGGGGTCCGCGGTGGCGCTCGGGGCGTAGGCGTCGTGATTGCCCGGGACCAGCGAGACCGCTTCCGGCGGCCCGATCCGCGCCAGCCAGCGCGCGGCCTCGGCGATCTCCGAGGGCAGCCCGATGTGGGTCATGTCGCCCGAGATCGCGACGTGCCGGGCCCCACTCGCGGGCAGATCCTCGATCAGGGCTTCGAGAACGAAACCCATGTGTTCGAAGCGCCGCTTGCGCATCCAGGAGAGCCAGCCGAGCAGGCGCTTGCTGGCCAGCTCGGACGCCCGCCGCGGCGCCGCCGAGGTCGCGTGCAGGTCCGAGAGATGGGCGAGGCGGAAGGGCAGGGAGCCGTTGGACACCGGGTTGCTATGGTACGGATCCGTTCCACCCCGGCCATCGGACCTCCGCCAGTGGGATCGCGGCGCCCCGCGCCGACCCTGTCGCCCGAGCCGAACCCCCAGGACACGACCACCGACCAGAACTCGCCGATGGGCGGCGAGAGAGGGGCCGTCCTTTGAGCGCCGACGCGAGCCCGCCGAACGTCCGGCCGTACTCCGCCGCCCGGCGCCTGGCGCGTGTGGCGTTGCTGGTGCTCGTCCTCTGGCCCGCGACGGCTCCGGTGGCTCCGCCCGTTCGCCTGCCCGAGGGCAAGCTCGCCACCGAGTACTGGGACCTCGTCGCGCGGCTCGACTCGGGCCACCTGCTGATCGCCCAGACCTGGCTCTCGAACCTCGGCGTCGCCGACCGCAGCGCCGGCGCGCTCGGCTGGCTGATCGCGCCGGACGGCGCACCGCAGCGCTTCAAGCGCAGCGAGGAGCCCGGGGCCTGGCTGCTGACCGACGGCGGGCGCCGCATCGACCTGCACTCGATCGCTCTCGAGCCGGGCGGGCCGACGCGCCGTTTCGAGGTCGGC
>JALOQG010000292.1 GCA_025453505.1 Myxococcota bacterium
CTGGAAGGCCTTCAGCGACGACGACGACGTGTACGCCGGCATCCGCACCCGGGCGAGGCTCCAGTACGCGTGGCGCGAACAGTGGATCGCGACGGTCGAAGGACAGCTCGTGCAGCTCCACGGCCTCGACCGCACCGCGAGCGGCGCCGCGGCCACGTACCGCAGCGCGAACGACGGCCAGCACGACGTCTGGGAGCTCCAGCTCCGACACGCGAACCTGGAGTGGAAGCCGATCCCGTCGCTCTTCCTGCGCGGCGGCCGCCAGGACGTCAAGCTGGGCGCCGAGGTCGGCTACACCGAGCCGGATTGGCGCTATCTGAAGAGCGCGCGGCTCGCGGAGCGGCTGATCGGAACGGTCGGCTGGAGCCACGTCGAACGCTCGACCGACGCGATCATGGCCGGCTACGACTTCGGCACGCAGCGCATGGACGTCTTCGCGGGCCGCCCGACGACCGGCGTGTTCGCGGTGAACGACGGCATGCGCCCACTGCGCGACATCGCCTACGCCGGTGGCGCGTGGACCGCCAAGCGCGGGAGCCTCGTTCCCGACAGCGAGATCTCGGCGTTCGGAATCATCTACGACGACGACCGCGCCACGCGCCAGGGCGGGCTCATCGACGGCGTCACGGTGTACACGATCGGCGCGTCGTGGCTCGGCATCTACGACGCGGGTCCCGGTCGCGTCGACGTGCTGCTGTGGGCGGCGGGGCAGGGCGGGGAGTTCGCGGGCAACGACCATCGTGCCGCCGCCGGACTCGCCGAAGCCGGTTACCAGATGCCGGAGTGGCCGTGGAAGCCGTGGCTGCGGGCGGGCGTGAACGTCGCGTCGGGTGACGGCGATCCCGGCGATCGCACGCACGAGACCTTCTTCAACCTGCTCCCGACCAACCATCTCTACTACGGTTTCGCGGATCAACTCGCGCTCCAGAACCTGATCAACCCGTTCCTGCAGGTGAAGCTCGCGCCGCACGCGAAGCTGGGTCTCAACTTCTTCGTGCACTGGTTCCAACTGATGCAGCGCGACGACGCGCGCTACGCGGGCACGGGAGCCTTCGACCGCCACTCGTTCGGCTACACCGCGCAGAACACGGCCGGCCAGTCGGACGTCGGCGTCGAGTACGACGCGGTCGCGACGGTGGCCCTGCACCGCACGACCACGCTCGAGCTCGGCTTCTCCTGGATCGACGGCGGCGACGTCTTCCGCACCCGGCCGGATCGCGACACGGCGTTCGCGTACGCATCGCTCGAGTTCAAGTACTGAAGCGCGCCTCGTCGAGCAGCGCCTCGATCCGCCGCCGCGCGCGATAGGCGCGCGACTTCACCGCGCCCGTCGCGAGTCCCTTGCGCGCGCCGAAGCCGGCATAGTCCTCGCCGTGCATCACGCAGCGCTCGAGCAGCTCGCGCTCTGCGTCGCCGAGCGCGCGCAGGGCGCGCTGCACGCCGCGGTCGCGCTCGGCCGCCAGCAGGCGATCGAGCGGCGACGGCGACGCGTCGGGTATCGCGGGCGCCGCGCTCGAGTCGAGTGACTCGCTGCGTCCCTTGCGCCGGCGATCGGAGCGCAGCCACATCAACGCCTCGTTCACGACGATGCGGTGGATCCATGTCGAGACCTGCGCGTGGCCGCGGAACTGCGCTGCGTGGCGGACGACCTTCTCGACGGCGTTCTGCACCACGTCGGCGCCCGCGTCGGGGTCGCGCGTGTAGCGCGTCGCGAGCCGCAGCAGGCGCGGCGCGAGCCGCGTGAGCGTCTCGCCGAGGTCGTGCAGGACGGCTCCGGTCTCGGGTGCAATGGCAGCAGTCATGGGGAATCCTCCGGGCGTGCTCCTCTCCCTACGACGCGATCTCGCGGCCGGTTGCAGCGCGCGGGGTCGAGACCGTTGAGCGCGCGGGAGGAAACGCCCGCGGAAGTGCAGCTCGGCCGCTGGATGGAGGCCGCACAGCGAGGCGAAACGGCGGCCTACGAGGCGCTCCTGCAGGCGCTCCTGCCGCCGCTGCGCGATTTCGCACGGCATCTCGTGCGCGACCCGAACGAGAGCGAGGACATCGTACAGAGCGTGCTCCTTTCGATTCACCGGTCGCGTCACACGTGGCGTTCCGAACATCCCTTCGGTCCGTGGTGGCGCGCGATCGCGCGCAACGCGGCGACCGATGCGCTGCGCCGGCGCGCCCGCCGCGCGCAGCGCGAGATCGCGCTCGACGACGCCCCCGAACCCGCCACGCCCGAATCCGCGGACCGACCGGAGGCCGCGATCGATCCCGCGCTCGCCGCCGCGATGAAGACGCTGCCCGACGCGCAGCGGCAGGCGGTCGAGCTGGTGCATCTCGAAGATCTCTCGATGGCGGAAGCGGCCGAGCGCGCAGGCGTCCGCGTCGAGGCGATGAAGACGCGCTCGCATCGCGGCATCGCCGCGCTGCGCCGTCTGCTGGGAGGCAAGGCGTCGTGACGCGCCGTTCTTCGGAAGCCTTGTTGCGCGAACTCGCCGCGGATCTGCAGCCGGTGCGGCCGATCCCGCGCTTGCGCTCGGTCGTGGCCGCGATCGCGCTGCTCGCGTTCGCCTGTGCTGCGGCGCTGCTGTGGCGCAAGGGGCTGCGGCCGGATCTGGTTCCGGTCGTGTCGGGCGATGCGCTCTACGACTCGGTCGCGATCGGCATGGCCGCGATCGGGGGCGGTGCGCTCGTCGCGGGCATCGCGGCGTGCGTGCCGGGCCGCGAACGGACGCAGTCGCGCGCGGTCCGGTGGGCGGCGCTCGGAGCGGCGCTCGCGTTCGTCGTCGTACCGATCGGCGTCGCCGCCACGCAGCGTCACGTGCTGCGTCTCCCGGACGCCACCGACTTCGCCTGCGTCGCGACCGGCCTGGTGGCGAGCGTGCTCGCGGCGGCGGCGAGCCTCGTCTTCGGCTGGCGCACGGCGCCGCGCTCGCTCGCGCTCGCGGCGGCGCTCGCGGCGGCCGGCGCGGGCGCCGTCGGCGCGATGGCGGTGCACGCCGTGTGTCCGTCGCCCGAGGCTTCGCACTGGCTCTGGGGTCACGCGTGCGTTCCCGTCGTCGCCGGACTCCTCGCGTTCGGAACGGGAAGCACCCTGCGCCGGCTGCGGTTTCGCTGAGCTTGCGTCGCGGACGCCGGATCGTGTCGGTCGTCCGTGCACTGCTGGTGGCGTGTGCATTCGCGTGCGGGCCCGCGCCGGCGCCGCCGGGCGAGATCTCGATCTGGGCGCTCGGCGTCGAGGGCGACGTGGTCGCCGGGCTCGTGCCGGCGTTCGAGCAGGCGCATCCGGGGCTGCGCGTGCGCGTGCAGCAGATCCCGTGGAGTGCGGCGCACGAGAAGCTGCTGACCGCATTCGTCGGCGAGTCGCTGCCCGACGTGTTCCAGCTCGGCGTCACCTGGATTCCGGAGTTCGCCGCGCTCGGCGCGCTCGAGCCGCTCGGCGAGCGCGCGGCGGCGCTGCGCGCCGATCACTTCGACGGCGTGTGGGACGCGAACGGAATCGACGGCGCGCTCGTCGCGCTGCCGTGGTACGTCGACACGCGCCTGCTCTTCTACCGGCGCGACCTCTTCGGCGCAGCGGGCGTCGCGGAGATCCCGCGCACGTGGGACGCCTTTCGCGATGCGCTCGCACGGGTGCAGCGCTCGCTCGGTCCGGATCGCCACGCACTCTTCGCGCCGCCCACCGAGTGGGAGCTGCCCGTCCTACAGGCGCTCTCGCGCGGGGCGACGCTGCTGCGCGACGGCGATCGCTTCGGCGACTTCCGGAGCGACGCGTTCCGCGCTGCGTTCGCGTTCCATCTCTCGCTCTACGAGCGCGGGCTCGCGGCACGCGGCGGCGCCGGCGCGACCGCCAGCCTGTACCGCGACTTCGCCGAAGGCTGGTTCGCGTCGTTCGTGAGCGGTCCCTGGAATCTCGGCCAGCTCGCGGAGCGCATGCCGCCGGCGCTCGCGGACGCCTGGACCACCGCGCCGCTGCCGGGTGACGGCGGCGATCAACCCGGCGTGTCGATCGCGGGCGGCGCGTCGCTCGCGATCCGCCGCGGAACGCCGAACGCCGACGCCGCGTGGGAGCTCGTCGCGTGGCTCGCGGAGCCCGCGCAACAGATCGCGCTGTATCGCGGCGCGGGCGACCTGCCGCCGCGGCGCAGCACCTGGGCCGATCCCGCGCTGGCGGACGACGCGCGCGTCGCGGCGTTCCGCGCGCAGCTCGAACACGTGCGCGCGCTGCCGAAGGTTCCCGAGTGGGAGCGGATCGCGGCGGCGATCGGCCGCCACACGGAGGCCGCCGTGCGAGGCGAGACGCCCCCGGACGCCGCGCTCGCGGCGCTCGACCAGGACGTCGACCG
>JALOQG010000026.1 GCA_025453505.1 Myxococcota bacterium
CGCGGATCGGCGTAGAGGCGGACCAGCGCGTCGCACGCGGCGCGGTCCAGCAGCTTCGGCAGCGACGCGAAACCGCGCGCGTCCAGCGACGCCTCGATCGCGGCCCAGTCGAGCGCCGCGAGGCGGTCCCTCGCGCTCATCGTCCCGTCATCGAGCCGGGGTCGAGCAGGCGGTCGAGCTCGTCGTCGGGCAGCACTCCTTCCTCGCGCGCGATCTCGCGCACGCTGCGGCCCGTCGCCATCGCGCGCTTCGCGAGCTCGGCGGCGCGGTCGTAGCCGATGCGCGTCGCGAGCGGCGTCGCGAGCGCCGCACTCTGCTCGATCCACGCCGCCGTGCGCGCGCGATCGACCTCGAGTCCGGCGAGGGAGCGGTCCACGAACGCGTGCGAGACGTTGGCGAGCAGCCGCACCGATTCGAGCAGATTGCGCGCGATCACGGGAATCATCGCGTTGAGCTCGAGCTGGCCGGTCATGCCCGCGAGCGCGACGGCCGCGTCGTTGCCGACCACCTGCACCGCGACCTGGATCACCGATTCGCAGAGCACCGGATTGACCTTGCCCGGCATGATCGACGAGCCCGGCTGCACGGCCGGCAGCAGCAGCTCGCCGAGCCCCGCGCGCGGACCCGACGCGAGCAGACGCACGTCGTTCGCGATCTTGTGCAGCGCGACGGCGACGCCGCGGCAGGCCGCGCTGACGGCGACCGCCGCATCGCGGGCGCCCTGCGCCTCGAAGTGGTCGGCCGCTTCGACGAAGCGCAGACCCGTCGCCTCGGAGACGCGCGCGATCGCCGCCGCGGCGAATCCGGCCGGGCAGTTGATGCCGGTGCCGACCGCCGTTCCGCCGAGCGCCAGCTCCGCGAGACCCTCGGCCGCGAGCTGCACCCGCTCCCGCGCGAGTTCGACCTGACGCGCCCAGCCGCCGATCTCCTGCCCGACGCGGATCGGCGTCGCGTCCATCAGGTGCGTGCGGCCGATCTTGACGATCGCGTCGAACGCCTCGGCCTTGGCGCGCAACGTCTCCTCCACGCGACGCAGCGCCGGCAGGAGATCGCGCTCGACCGCCTCGCGCGCCGCCACGTGCAGCGCGCTCGGCATGACGTCGTTGGAGGACTGGCTCGCGTTGACGTGATCGTTCGGGTGCACCGTCGGCCCGCCGGAGCCGAGCAGCTGCTCGGCTCGCCGCGCGATCACCTCGTTCGCGTTCATGTTCGTCGAAGTGCCGGAGCCCGTCTGGAACACGTCGACGACGAGCTGCGCGTCGTGCGCGCCTTCCGCCAGCTCCCGCGCCGCCGTCTCGATCGCCCGCGCGCGCACCGCGTCGAGCACGCCGAGCTCCGCGTTGGTCGCCGCGGCGGCGGCCTTCAGCAGCCCGAGCGCGCGCGCGAAGCGGCGCGAGAAAGTCTCCCCGCTGATCGGGAAATTGAGCCGCGCCCGCGCCGTGGACGCGCCCCACAACGCATCGTCCGGCACCTCCATCTCCCCCATCGCATCGCGCACGGTTCGCATGCTCGGATCCTCGCACGCCGGGTGAGCAACACCGCTCTCAGGCGCGTACCGAAGATGCCCCTCGCCCGGCGGCCGGTCGACGGGACGCGACGCCTGTGAGGCGAAGCAAAACCCACGCGACGTCGCTCACGCCACTAGAGCCGAACCGAAGGAGCGGCCCGTCGACCCGCCGCCGGGCCGGCACCGCGGCCGCGAATCGCGCCGCTCTAGACGGCGCGCGCCTCGCGACGAGCGCGGATGAACTCGACGACCACGGGAATCACCGACACGACGATGATGCCGACGATCACCAGGTGGAAGTATTCCTTCACGATCGGGAGCTGACCGAAGAAGTAGCCGGCGAGCAGGAACGACGTGACCCAGGCGATCGCCCCCGTCACGTTGTAGAGCGCGAAGCGCGCGTAGGTCATCGAGCCGACGCCCGCGACGAACGGCGCGAACGTGCGCACGATCGGCACGAAGCGCGCCAGGATGATCGTCTTGCCGCCGTACTTCTCGTAGAACTCGTGCGTGCGCTGCAGGTGCTTCTTGTTCAGCCAGCGCGATTCTTCGCTGCTGAACACGCGTGGCCCGATGTACGCGCCGACCGCGTAGTTGACCGCGTCGCCGAGGATCGCGGCCGCGACCAGCAGCGCGCCGATCAGCCAGATCGACAGGCCCGACTCCGGGATCGAAGCGAGCGCGCCGACCGCGAAGAGCAGCGAGTCGCCCGGCAGGAACGGCGTGACCACGAGTCCCGTCTCGCAGAACACGATCGCGAAGAGCAGGAAGTAGAGCCACGGCCCGAGCGCCTGCGCCAACTCGGCGAGATGCCGGTCGAGGTGCAGGAACAGGTCGATGGCGTACTGGAACCACTCCAAGATCGGCCTCCGGCGAGCCGGGCACGGGTAGCACGATCGGACGCGCGCCCCCACCGCCGCGCGGGACCGGCGGCTATGTTGCGGCCCCCCGAAAGCGCGAGGCGGACATGAGCGGCTTCTCCTTCCAACCTCTCTTCGAGCTGGGCCACCACGAGGACACCCCGTGGCGCAAGCTGACGGGCGATTTCGTCGGCACGGCGAAGATCGCGGGACGCGACGGGCTCAGCGTGGACGTGCAGGGGCTGACGCAGCTCGCGGCCGCGGCGATCCGCGACGTCTCGCACCTGTTCCGCCCCGGTCACCTGCAACAGGTGCGCAACGTGATCGACGACCCCGAGGCCAGCCCGAACGACCGCTTCGTCGCGCTCCAGATGCTGAAGAACGCCAACGTCTCGGCGGGGATGATCCTGCCCTCGTGCCAGGACACCGGCACCGCGATCGTCGTCGGCAAGAAGGGCCAGTACGTGCTGACCTCCGGCGACGACGAAGAAGCGCTCTCGCGCGGCATCTACGACACGTACACGACGACGAACCTGCGCTACTCGCAGATGGCGCCCCTCACGATGTACGACGAGGTCAACACCAAGACCAACCTGCCGGCGCAGATCGAGCTCTACGCCACCGGCGGCGACGCCTACGACTTCCTCTTCGTCACCAAGGGCGGCGGCTCCGCGAACAAGAGCCTGCTCTTCCAGGAGACGCGCGCGATCCTGAATCCCGCGTCGCTACTGAAGTTCCTCGAAGAGAAGATCCGCTCGCTCGGCACCGCGGCCTGCCCGCCCTATCACCTCGCGATCGTGATCGGCGGCCCGTCGGCGGAGTTCACGCTGAAGACCGTCAAGCTCGCGAGCTGCCGCTGGCTCGACTCGCTCCCCACCACCGGCAACGAGCGGGGCCGCGCCTTCCGCGACCTCGAGCTCGAGGCGCAGGTGCTCGCGCTCTCGCGCACGCTCGGGATCGGCGCGCAGTTCGGCGGCAAGTACTTCTGCCACGACGTGCGCGTGATCCGGCTACCCCGCCACGGCGCCTCGCTGCCGGTCGGCCTCGGCGTGTCCTGCTCCGCGGATCGCCAGGCGCTCGGCAAGATCACCCGCGAAGGCATCTTCCTCGAGCAGCTCGAGACCAACCCCGCGCGCTTCCTGCCCGACGTGAGGGAAGACGAGCTGCCGGGCGACGTGGTGAAGATCGACCTGAACCAGCCGATGGCCGAGATCCGCCGCGCACTCTCGCAGTACCCGATCAAGACGCGCCTCTCGCTGAACGGAACGATCGTCGTCGCGCGCGACATCGCGCACGCCAAGCTGAAGGAGCGCCTCGATCGCGGCGAAGGCCTGCCCGCCTACTTCCGCGACCACGTCGTCTACTACGCCGGTCCCGCGAAGACGCCGGAGGGCTACGCGTCCGGCTCTTTCGGCCCGACCACGGCGGGCCGCATGGACTCGTACGTCGACCTCTTCATGCAGAGCGGCGGCTCGTTCGTGACGCTCGCCAAGGGCAATCGCTCGAAGCAGGTCACCGACGCGTGCAAGAAGCACGGAGGCTTCTACCTCGGCTCGATCGGCGGCCCGGCCGCGATCCTCGCGCTCGACTCGATCAAGAAGGTCGACGTCCTCGATTACCCCGAGCTCGGCATGGAAGCCGTGTGGAAGATCGAAGTGGAGAACTTCCCCGCCTTCATCGTCGTCGACGACAAAGGCAACGACTTCTTCGCCCCCGCCCCGACGCTGCAACTCACGTAGCGCGACGGAGACGCGAACCGACATCGCCCGTAGGCGCGTCTGGGGAAGGGGCCGAGGAGGAACTATCGGGCCGCCGCAGGCCCCTTCCCCAGACGCGCCCTCGGCAACCAGCGGGCGAACCAGCCTTCCGACGGATCAACTCACTGGATTCGACTGCGGCCCTCGAATCCTTCCTCGTATCCGTGGAAGTGATCGACCGCCGGCTCCGGCCAGCGCCAGCAGTAGTACCCGCCGCCCGTATCGAAATCGACGAGCCAAACGCCTTTCACCTCGGCGCCGAGCGCCTCCATCTCGCGCGTCCAGCGCTCGATGCGATTCTGGATCGCCGCGTCGATGCGCGCGCGCTCCTCGGCCGCTGCGCCTTCGCGCGCGAGCACCCAGCGCTCGACCTCCTCCACCGCGCGCTCCGTGCGCGCGCGCACGTCGGGCAGCACCGCGCGCGCGCCCTCCAGCGTCCATTCGCGGCTCACGGCTGCTTCGCCTCCTCTTCCGCAGCCGCGTCGCCCTGCGTCGAAAGACGGATCAACGAGCGCACCACGAGCGAGCGGTTCGCTCCTCCGACCAGCGTTCGAAGATCCTGGTAGAGCGCGGGGTCCGACACGAGCAGTCCGAGCGTGCCTTCGCCGCGGTCGATCTTCGCGAGGATGCTCTCGAGCCGTTTCGCCGCCGCGGCCGTGCGCGCGAGCGCCGGCTGCCGATCCGCCGGCTCGTAGATGAGCTGGTGCGCGAGCCCGTCGCCCTGCGCGATCTCCTTCAGGATGCCCTCGAGCGTCGCGAGCGAGCGGCTCACGCTCTCGAGGCCGCCACCCTTGGCTTCGTCGTAGACGAGATCGTGCAGCAGACCCTTGCCGGTCTTCACCTGCGTGACGATGTCGGCGACGCCCTGCGCCGTCTCGGCGATCTTCGCCGCGCCCTTGGCCTCCTCGAACTGCTGCGCCACGCGATTGAGGTTCGCGGCCAGCGTCGCGATGCCGTCGAGCGCCTGCGTGCCCTTCTGCATCACGTCGGCGGGATCGAGCGGCGTGGTCGTCGCGATCTCGGCGCCGTCCGCCAGCTCGGGCGCCTCGACCGATCCCATCGAGAGCTCGATGTACTTGTCGCCGAGCAGCCCGATCGTGCCGATCGAGGCGCGCGAGTCCGAGCGCACGCGATCGCGCACCGAGGCGTCCACGCGCATCTGGACGAGGATCGGAAGCTGCCCGGGCGCCGGCTGCGTGAAGCGCACCGACTCGACGATGCCGACGTCCTTGCCCGCGAGCCGCACCGGCGCGCCGTCGATCAGCCCCTGCACGTTCTGGAACTGCGCCACGAGCGTGAAGCGCCGCGTGAACGGCCCGCGCTGTGCGGTCAGCGAAAGCACGGCGACCGCGAAGAGCGCGAGCCCGCCGAGCACGAAGAGCCCCACGCCGATGCTGAGCCTGCGATCACGATCCATGCGCCTCTCCTTCCGCCTCCCGCACTTCCCCGTCGTCCTGGATGCCCTCGAAGTACGCCCGCACGTCGGGATTCGCGGAGCCGCGCATCTCGTCGACGTTGCCACAGGCGGCGATGCGGCCGCTCTTGAGCAGTGCGAGGCGGTCCGAGACCGCGAAGCACAGGTCGAGATCGTGCGTCACCACGATCGACGTGACGTGCAGGCGTTCGTTCAGCGCGAGGATCAGCTCCGAAATGCGGCGCGCGTTGGCGGGGTCGAGGCCGGTGGTCGGCTCGTCGTAGAGCACGAGCTCGGGCTCGAGCGCGATCGCGCGCGCGACGCCGACGCGTTTGCGCATGCCGCCCGAGAGCTCGGCGGGCAGCATCGCCTCGATGCCGGGCAGTCCGACCGCCTCGAGGCACGCCGCCACGCGCTCGCGCACGCGCGGTTCGGGCCAGCGCTCGTGGTGGCGCAGCGGGAACGCGACGTTCTCCAGCACCGAGAGCGAGTCGAAGAGCGCCGCGCCCTGGAACACCATGCCGCAGCGGCGTCGCAGCGCGACCCACGCGTGTTCGCGCAGCGCCGTGACGTCGGTCCCGAGCAGCGACACGCGGCCGGCGTCGGCGCGCAGCAGGCCGATCATGTGCTTCAGGCACACGGACTTCCCGCTGCCCGAGCCGCCCAGGATCGTGAACGTCTCGCCGCGCGCGACGGCGAGATCCACGCCGCGCAACACCGCGTGGCCGCGGAAGCTCTTCTCGACGCCGCGCAGCGCGACGGCCGGATCGCTCATAGCGAGAGCAGCACCTTGGTCAGGAAGAAGTCGGCGATCAGGATCGAGATCGACGCCGTCACCACCGCGCGCGTGGTCGCGTTGCCGACGCCCGTCGTGCCGCCCGTCGTGGCCAGCCCCATGTAGCAACCGACCATCGCGATGATCCAGCCGAAGGCGAAGGTCTTGGCGAGCCCCGAGAGGAAATCCTGGAGCACGACGTTGTAGGTCACCGTGCGCATGAAGAAGTGCGGCGTGATGTGGTACTGCCAGTCCGCGATCAGCAGGCCGCCGAGGATGCCGAGCACGTTCGCGAGCACCGTCAGGAGCGGCAGGCACAGCGTCGCAGCGACCACGCGCGGCAGCACCAGCTTCTGCACCGGATCGGCGCCCATCGCGCGGATCGCGTCCACCTGCTCGGTCACGACCATCGAGCCGATCTCCGCCGTGATGCCGGCGCCGACCCGTCCCGCCATCATCAGCGCCGCGAGCACCGGCGCGAGCTCGCGCACCAGCGCGAGCCCGATCACGCCGCCGACGTAGGGCTTGGCGCCGAAGCGCGAAAGCGCAAAGGCGGTCTGCAGAGACATCACCATGCCGGTGAAGAGCGCGGTCAACGCCACGATCGTGGTCGAGCGGATCCCGATCCATTCCATCTGGCGCAGCGTCTCGCGCAGCGGGGGACCCGCGCGGAACGCCGCGCGCGCGGTCGCGCCGGCCAGCCGCGCAAACGCGCCCATCTCGGCGACGGCGTCGATCACGCGATCGCCGAGCCGGCCGACGCCGCGCGCCGGCGCGCTCACGGCCCCGACCCCGGCTCGAAGCTCTTCGCCCACGCATCGAAGACCGACTCCGCATCGTCGGCCGCCTCGGGCGCGACGAGCACGAAGTCCTGGATGCACGGCGGTGCGACGCGCGTCAGCGTCGTGATGTGCAAGCGGCGGCCGTCTCGCTCGGTCTCGAAGCGCTGGCGGCGCGTCGGCGCGCCCGCGATCTCGAGCTTCTTCATCTTGTCGCGCGGCCGCGTCGCGCGATCGGGGCGGAGCTGTCGCGCCAGCATCGCGGGCGGCGCGTCGGCGCCGTCGCAACGGCTCGTCACGCTCATCGCGGCGCCGTCGGCGCGAAGCAGCGCGAGATCGGCGCCCTCGGCCTTCGCGCGCTGCCATGCACCGGCCGGCACGCCGATCGTCCATCCCTGCGCGGGATCGCGATACACGTCGCCGCGCAGCGCCGGACCGCGACCGGCGCAAGCCACTGCAAAGAGCGCTGCGATCGCGACTGCGAGCATCCGAGCGCTGCGACTGGCCCTGCGCACGCTGCGCACACGCTCCCCCACATTCGGGCGCAGGCTAACCCCGCTCGTCCCTTGACGCCCCCGGGCGCGTCCGTTTCGCTCCGGCGCCCATGCTTCCGCTGATTCTCGGCAGCGCATCACCGCGACGTCGCGACCTGCTCGCGCGGGCCGGCCTCGCTTTCGAGGTGCAGGCCGCGGACATCGACGAGCGAGCGCTCCCGGGCGAAGCGCCGCGCGCACTCGCCGAACGGCTCGCGCGCGAGAAGGCGGGCGCCGTCGCCGCGCGCGTCGGCACGCCGCCACGGCGCTTCGTGCTCGGCGCGGACACGATCGTGGTCGTCGACGGCGACGTGCTCGGCAAGCCGGTCGACGCCGACGACGCCGTGCGCCTGCTCGCGCGTCTGGTCGGACGCACGCACGAAGTGCTGACCGGCGTCGCGCTCGTCGCGAGCGACGCACCCGATCGGGCGCACACGCGCGTCGTCGCGAGCCGCGTGGTGATGCGCGCCGCGAACACGGACGAGATCCGCCGCTACGTCGCGACGGGCGAACCGCTCGACAAGGCCGGCGCGTACGCGGCGCAGGGCGAAGGCCGTCGCTTCATCGAAGCGATCCACGGCAGCGAGACCAACGTGATCGGCCTGCCCATGGACGAAACGCTCGCGCTGCTGCGCGCGACGGGCCACGGGGCGTGAGCGCCGACGCCGAAGTCGCGCGGAGCTGGAGCGCAGTGCGCACGCGGGCCGACGCCGCTGCGCGTCGCGCGGGCCGCGAGCCGGCGGCCGTGCGGATCGTCGGAGCCGCCAAGCGCCAGCCCTCCGAGCGCGTCGTCGCGGCGGTGCGCGCGGGCCTGCGCGATCTCGGCGAGAACTACGTGCAGGAGGCCGTCGCGATGCGCGCCGCCCTCGCGGACGCGCTCGAGCCGTCTCTCGTGACGGCGCTCACCTGGCACGGCATCGGACATCTGCAGCGCAACAAGGCGCGCGACGCGCTGGCCTGCTTCACCTGGTTCCACGGCGTCGATTCGGCCGCGCTCGCCGCGGAGCTCTCGAAGCGCGCCGAACGCGACGTCACCGTCCTGCTCCAGGTGAACCTTTCGCGCGAGACGACCAAGAGCGGCGTCGCCGAGGAGGATCTGCCCGCCCTCCTCGACGCCGTGCGCGGGCTCCCGCACATTCGCGTCGCGGGCCTGATGACGATGCCCGCGCCCGCGGAGAATCCCGAGACGTCGCGGCCCGTGTTCGCGCGCCTGCGCGCGCTCGCGGAGCGACACGCTCTCGTGGAGCTCTCGATGGGAATGTCGGACGACTTCGAGTTGGCGATCGAAGAAGGGGCGACGCTGGTGCGGATCGGCACGGCCCTGTTCGGAACGAGAGGGGACGCGACATGACGGAGCTGAAGGCGCAGCGGATCGGATTCCTCGGCGCGGGTGCGATGGGGGAAGCGCTGGCCGGCGGGCTCGTCGCCGCGGGCGTGCCGCGCGAGCAGATCCGGCTCGCCGATCCGCAGGCCGATCGGCGCGCCGCGGTGTCGGCGGCGCTCGGCGTCGCGACGGGGGACGACAACGCCGCGCTCGTGCGCGACAGCGACGTCGTCGTGGTCGCGGTCAAGCCCGGCCTCGTCGCGGCCGTCCTGTCCCAGAAAGGCGTCGCGAGCGCGCGGCCGCTCTGGATCTCGATCGCGGCGGGCGTGTCGCTCGCGAATCTCGCCGCCGCGCTTCCCGCCGGCGCGCGCATCGTGCGCGCGATGCCCAACACGCCCGCGCTGGTGCGGGCGGGCGCGACCGCCTACGCCGCGAACGCCGCCGCGACGGCGGAAGACCGGGCGCTCGCGCACGCGCTCTTCGCGAGCGCCGGCCTCGCGTGGGAGGCCCCGGACGAGTCGCTGCTCGACGCCGTCACCGGTCTCTCGGGCAGCGGGCCCGCGTACGTGTTCGTCTTCCTCGAGGCACTCGCCGACGCGGGCGTCCGCGTCGGCTTGCCGCGCGACGTGGCCCAACGGCTCGCGACCCAGACCGTGCTCGGGGCCGCGCAGCTCGCGCGCGACAGCGGTGCGCATCCCGCGCAGCTCAAGGACCGCGTGACGTCGCCGGGCGGCACCACGATCGCAGGTCTCGCGCGACTCGAGGCGGCCGGCTTCCGCGCCGCCGTGCTCGACGCCGTCGAGGCGGCGACGCAGCGCTCGCGGGAGCTCGGCGCGAAATAGAGCGGGCTCAAGACAGCGCGGAGTTGCGTCGATGGGTTGCGCGGACCCGTTGGACCGGAGGCCACCCGTGCGACTCACGCCGCTCGACATCCAGAGCCATCACTTCGCCCGCCGCCTGCGCGGCCTCGACGCGGGCGAGGTCGAGACCTTCCTGCGCATGGTCGCCGAGGACTTCGAGAGCGTGATCCGCGAGTCCGAGCGCATGCGCGACCGGATCCGCGAGCTCGAATCACGCGTCGAAGAAATGGGTTCGCGCGAGGAGACGCTGCGCACGACCCTGATGACGGCCCAGGAAGTCAGCGACGACCTGCGCCGCACGGCCGCCAAGGAGGCCGAGGTGCTGCTGGCCGAAGCCGAGGTCCGCGCAGAGAAGATCCTCGACGCCGCGCACCGCCGGGTCGCCAAGCTGGCCGAGGACATCCGCGAGATGCGGCAGCTCCGCACGCGCCTCGGGGCGTCCGTGCGCTCGGCGGTCGAGACCCACCTCTCGCTGCTCGAGGGCCTTTCGGCGGACCTGCCGGAGGACCCCGTCCTCGACGGCAAGGTCGCCTTCCTCGCCACGCCGAAGGCCGCCGCTGCCGCCAAGTAGGCGATTCGCGGAGCGCTTCGTGCCGCGTGCGCTTGACGGGAGGCGGGCCCGGCCTGAGTCTTCGCCGGCCCGAGAGGCCGGAGGAGCGCGCGGCGCATGCCGATCTACGAGTATCTCTGCGAGAAGTGCGGCCACGAGTTCGAGCGCGAGCAGCGCATCACCGAGGATCCGGTGAAGACCTGCCCGAAGTGCCGCGCGAAGAAAGTGCGCCGGCTGATTTCGCGAACGGCGTTCGTCCTGAAGGGCAGCGGCTGGTATTCGGACCTCTACTCGAGCTCCAAACCCGAAAGTGGCGACAAGCAGGAGTCCTCCGACTCCGCCGCGAGCGCCGCCGCGCCGGACGCGAAGTCCGATGCGAAGCCCGAGAAGAGCGACACGCCCAAGCCGGGCGGCAAGTCGAAAGGCAAGGGCAAGGGCAAGTCGACGAAGGCGGCCTGAGAGAGCCGCGACGCGGCTTCGATCCGCCCGGGCTCGCTGCGCGCTCCGCTTGCACGCGCGGTTATACTGCGCGCGCTCGCCGGAGGAACTCGCCCGCATGACCGCCCCCCGAGAGCGCACCGTCGTCGTCGACGGCATGGCGCTGGCCCGTCGGCTCCGCGAAGAGATCGCGAGCGAGATCGCTGCGCTCGTCGCCGCCGGGCATCGGCCGCCGTGTCTCGCCGTGGTGCTGGTCGGCGACAACCCGGCGAGCATCTCGTACATCAAGGGCAAGCGACGCGCGTGCGAGCGCGCCGGCATGACGTCGCGCGAGCTCGACCTCGCCGCGGACGCTACACAAGAAGACGTCATCGACTTCGTCACCGCGCTGGGCCGCGATCCCGGCGTCGACGGCATCCTGGTGCAGCTCCCGCTTCCGAAGGGGATCGACACCGCCGCCGTGATCGAGGCGATCGACCCGGCCAAGGACGTCGACGGCCTGACGACGCCGAGCGCCGGACGCCTGCTCGCGGGTCTCCCCGGCCTGCGCCCGTGCACGCCGCTCGGCATCCTCGCCGTGCTCGATCGCCACGGCATCGAGCTCGCCGGCGCGAACGCCGTCGTGATCGGACGCAGCATCCTGGTGGGCAAGCCGATCGCACTGCTGCTGCTCGAGCGCAACGCGACTGTCACGATCTGCCACTCGCGCACCCGCGATCTCGCCGCGGTCGTGGGCGAGGCCGACGTGCTGATCGCCGCCGCCGGCTCGCCGCTGCTGGTGAAGGGCGACTGGATCCGGCCCGGAGCCGCGGTCGTGGACCTCGGCGTCAACATGGTGGACGGCGCACAGGTCGGCGACGTGGACTTCGACGCGGCGCTCGGCGTCGCGGGACTGCTGACGCCTTCGCGCGGCGGCGTCGGCCCGCTCACGATCACGATGCTGCTGCGCAACACGCTCGAGGCGTACAAGGCGCGCACCGGAATCGCGGACGCGTGAGCGGACTCAAGCGCACGCCGCTCCATGACGCGCACCGCGCACTCGGCGGCCGCATGGTGCCGTTCGCCGGCTTCGAGATGCCCGTGCAATACGGCTCGATCCTCGAGGAGCATGCCGCCGTGCGCGAGGCGGCGGGACTCTTCGACGTGTCGCACATGGGCGAGATCTTCCTCTCGGGTCCGGCCGCCGTGGCGAGCGTCGAGAGGCTCGTCACCTGCCCCGTCGACTCGCTGAAGCCGGGCCGCGTGCGATACGGACTGCTGTGCAACGAGGACGGCGGCGTGGTCGACGACGTCACCGTGTACCGGCTCGCCGAGGACCGGCTCTTCCTGTGCGTGAACGCCTCCAACATCGAGAAGGACTACCGCTGGATCGTGCGCCACGCGCAGCCGGGCGCGCGCGTCGAGGATCGCAGCGATCACTACGGCCTCCTCGCGCTGCAGGGTCCGGCGAGCGCCGCGATCCTCGCGCAGCTCTGTCCGCTGCCCCTCGACTCGATGAAGCGCTTCCGTTTCGAGGAGGCCGCAGTCGCCGGGGCGACTACGCTGGTCTCGCGCACGGGCTACACCGGATCCGACGGCTTCGAGCTCTACGTCGGATCCGGCGAAGTCGGCGGCGTCTTCCAGGCCTTGCTCGACGCGGGCAAGCCGCTCGGTCTGCGCCCGTGCGGTCTCGGCGCACGCGACACGTTGCGTCTCGAAGCCGCATTGCCGCTCTACGGTCACGAACTCGACGACACGACGTCGCCGCTCGAAGCCGGCCTCGCGCGTTTCGTGAAGCGGGAGCGCGGCGGCTTCCTCGGCGCGGAGGCGATCGAGCGGCGCGCGAGTGCCGGCGCGGAGCGGCAGCTGATCGGATTCGTCGTCGAAGGACGCGGCGTCGCGCGCGCCGCGTATCCGATCCTGCACGGCGGCGCGAAGGTGGGCGTCGTGACGTCGGGCGCGCCTTCGCCGACGCTCGGAAAGTCGATTGGCCTCGGCTACGTTCCGCCGGCCCTCGCGGCTCCCGGCACGCGCATCGAGATCGGGGTCCGCGAGCGTGCGGTTCCCGCACGCGTCGTCGAGACGCCGTTCTGGAGCCCGGGCAGAGCGTCCTAGGGCCACTCCCGACGAGCCAGTCGGGACGGACCCGTTCCGAACAACCAGTCCGCACGCGCCAAGGAGGGGAAGGCGTGGCCGA
Source organism: Myxococcota bacterium (assembly GCA_025453505.1). GTDB lineage: Bacteria > Myxococcota_A > UBA9160 > UBA9160 > PR03 > PR03. The sequence continues at coordinate 12,974 of JALOQG010000026.1, forward strand.
TACCGAGATCCCGAACGATCTCCGCTACACGCGCGAAGACGAGTGGTGCCGCATGGAAGGCACCCGCATCGTCATCGGCGTCACCGACTACGCCCAGCAGCAGCTCGGCGACATCGTATTCGTCGAGCTCCCCGCGGTCGGCAGCAGCGTCGAGCGCGGCGAGCCGTTCGGCGTGATCGAGTCGGTGAAGGCCGTGTCCGACCTCTATGCGCCGGTCTCGGGCGAAGTGGTCGAAGTGAACGGCGATCTCGCCGACCATCCCGAGCACGTCAACGAGGACTGCTACACCGACGGCTGGATGATCACGATCGAGCCGAGCGACGCGAGCGATCTCGATTCGCTGCTCGACGCGGCGAGCTACCGCCGCCACGTCGAGGAACGCAGCACCGAGTGAGCTCGACGCTCCCGCGCTACATCCCGCACACCGCCGAAGACGTCCGCCACATGCTGGACGCGATCGGGGTCGCCGACCTCGACGCGCTCTTCGCGAGCGTCCCCGAGAAGTTGAGGCTGCGGCGTCCGCTCGCCGTGCCCGAAGCCGTCTCGGAGCAGGAGATCGCGGCGGAGCTCGCGGCGCTCGCGGCGCGCAACGCACACGCGGGATCGCATCCTTCGTTCCTCGGCGCCGGCATCTACGCGCACTACGTCCCCACCGCGGTCGACGCGCTCGTCTCGCGCGCCGAGTTCACGACGTCGTACACGCCGTACCAGCCGGAAATCAGCCAGGGCACGCTGCAGGCGATCTTCGAGTGGCAGACGATGATCTGCGGGCTCACCGGTCTCGACGTCTCGAACGCGTCGCTCTACGACGGGGCCTCCGCGACTGCCGAGGCCGTCCTGATGGCGATCCGGGCGACGCGCCGGCGCCGCGTCGTCCTCGCGCATGGACTGCATCCTCACTACGCCGATGTGTTGCGCACCTACGTGCGCGCGCTCGACGTCGAGATCGCGAGCGTGCCGCGCGCGGCCGACGGCCGCACGGCGGCGGTCGACGCCAGCGTCGACGGCGACACCGCGTGCGTGGTCCTGCAACAGCCGGGCTTCCTCGGCACCGTGCAGGACGTCGCCGCGGTCGCGGCCGCGGCGCACGCGCAGGGCGCGATGCTGATCGTCGTCGTGAACGAAGCGCTTTCGATGGGGATGCTGCGGGCGCCGGGAGAACTCGGCGCCGACATCGTGTGCGGCGAGGCGCAGAGCTTCGGTGTCGCGAGCAGCTTCGGCGGTCCGGCGCTCGGCTTCCTCGCCACACGCGAAAAGTTCGTGCGGCAGCTCCCGGGCCGCGTCTGCGGCGAGACCGTCGACGGCCACGGCCAGCGCGGCTTCGTCCTGACGCTCTCGACGCGCGAGCAGCACATCCGCCGCGAGAAGGCGACCTCGAACATCTGCACCAACCAGGGGCTGCTGGCCACGCGCGCCACCATCTACCTGAGCCTGCTGGGCGAGTCGGGGTTCACCGAACTGGGCCGCGTGTGCCACGAGCGCGCGCGCAAACTCGCGGCGATGGTCGCGTCCTGCGAGGGTTACTCGCTGGCGTACCAGGCGCCCTACTTCCGCGAGTTCGTGGTGGCCTGCCCGTCGGACGCGGTGAAGATCGCCGAGGCCGCGCGCCGCGACGG
>JALOQG010000293.1 GCA_025453505.1 Myxococcota bacterium
CTCGCGGCGCTGGCGCTCGCGCTCCTTCTCGAGCAGCGCGCGGCGCGAGAGCACGATGTTCCCACGTCGCTTGTTGAACTTGATGATCTTGAATCCGACGCGCTCGCCGATCAAAGACTCGAGGTTGCGCACCGGCCGCAGATCCACCTGCGAGCCGGGCAGGAACGCCTTGACGCCGATGTCGACGGAGAGTCCGCCCTTCACGCGCGACACGATCACGCCCTCGACGGGCTCGTCGGCTTCGTAGGCGCGGCTGATCTCGTCCCAGATCTTGAGGCGGTCGGCCTTTTCCTTGGAGAGCGCGATGCGGCCGTCCGCATCCTCGACCTCCTCGATCAACACGTCGACGGTGTCGCCGGGCTTGACCAGGACACGGCCGTTGTCGTCCATCAGCTCCCAGAGCGGGATCAACCCCTCCGACTTGAAGCCGACGTCCACGTGCACGTTTTCGCCGTCGATGCTGAGGACGATGCCGCGTACGACTTCGCCCTCCTTCATGGGTTTTTCGTTCTGGAGGAAGAGCTCGGCGAAGCTCCCCCCGGTCTGCGGGTTGGTCTGCGAATCGGTCATGCGGTTCTACTGTTCCTTTCGTGCCGCGCCGTCAGGCGTGGCCGGGTCTCCGGATTTTCGCCTCCGGATCGGGCGAGATGCGTCGTTCTTCGTGCGCGCCGAGAGCCGCGCGGGCCTCGGCGATCCAGCGATCGAGCTCTTCCACGTCCGCGCCATCGATCGCGCGCGCCAGTTCCGTCAAGCGCCGGCCCACGCGGGCGATCGGCCCCTCGATCGCCTTGCGATTGGCGACGAGGATCTCGGCCCACAGTTCCGGATCGCTGCGCGCGATGCGCGTGAAGTCTCGAAATCCAGTGCCCGCCACCTCCCCGGCTTCCGGCGGTGCATCACCGAGGGCGCGGGCAAAAGCGAAGGCGAGAGCATGGGGAACGTGACTGATCCACGCCACCTCGAGATCGTGGGTGGCGGGGTCCCGACGCACGACACGCGCTCCGAGGCGGCGCCAGAAGCCCTCGATCCGCGCGACCACCGCCGGGGAATCGTCCGGGCCAGGGGTCACGACGCAGATGGCGCCCTCGAGCAGGTCCGTTCGGGCGTGTGCCGGGCCCTTCTCGTGGCTGCCCGCCATCGGATGCGATCCGACGTAGGTCACACCGCTCGGGAGCAGGCCCGGTAGCGTCTCGGCCAACACCGACTTGACGCTGCCGACGTCCGTGACGATCGCGCCGGGCGCCAGCCCCGGGACCGCGCTCCGCAGCACGGCCGCCATCGATCCCACGGGCGTGGCGAGGATCACGAGATCGGCACCCGCGACGGCCTTCGCGGGATCCAGCGCGACCTCGTCGATCAGCCCGCGTGCCTGCGCCTCGCGCAGCGGGGACTCGCGGCGGCCCGATCCGACGACGACGCGCGCGAGGCCACGCTCCCGCACCGCGCCCGCGATCGACCCGCCGAGCAGCCCGAGGCCGAGCACGGCGAGGCGTTCGAAGCGGATCGCGGGCTCGCTCATCGGCGCTCCTCTTCGACCAGGCGGCGCAGCGCCTTCACGAGCCGCTCGTTCTCCTCGGGCAGCCCGATCGTGATGCGGACGTGGTCCGGCATTCCGAAACCACCGAGCGGGCGCACGATGATGCCTTCGCGCAGCAGCCGCTCGTAGGTCCCCGGGCCGGGCTTCGCGAGCAGGAAGTTCGCCTCGCTGGGCCAGGTCTCGATGCCGAGCGCCGCGAGCTCGCGGCGCAGGAAGTCGATTCCGGCGGCGTTCTGGCGCACGGTGCGATCGAGGTGATCGTGGTCGTCGAGCGCCGCTACGGCCGCCGCCTCCGCGAGCAGGTTGACGTTGAACGGGTGTCGGGCGCGCTCGAGGTAGCCGATCAGCTCGGCGTCGCCGATGCCGAAACCGACGCGCAGCCCGGCGAGCCCCGCGATCTTCGAGAAGGTGCGCACGACGAGCGTACCCGGGCGTCGCGCGACCCAGCCGAGCGAGTCGGGGAAATCGGGGCGCCGCGCGAAGTCGACGTAGGCCTCGTCGATCAGCAGCAACACGTCGTCCGGAAGCGACGCCGCGAAGCGGTCGAACGCGGCCGCACCGACACTCGTCCCCGTCGGGTTGTTCGGGTTGCAGACCATCACGACGCGCGTGCGCTCGCCCACGGCGGCGGCCATCGCATCGAGGTCGTGCACGAGCGCGGCGTCGAGCGGGATCGCGACCGGAGTCGCGCCCATGCCCTTCGTGACGATCGGGTACATCGCGAACGACGGCCACGCGAACACGGCCTCGTCGCCGGGACCGAGGAACGCCTTGGCGACGAGTTCGAGGATCTCGTCCGCGCCGCAGCCGAACACGAGCTGGTCCGGCGCCACGCCGAGCTTTTCGACCAGCTTCGAGCGCAGCGCGAAGCTCGCGGCGTCGGGATAGCGGTGGACGTCGTCGAGCGCGCGGCGCACCGCTTCGATCGCCCGCGGCGACGGCCCGAGCGGGTTCTCGTTCGACGCGAGCTTGATCGCGCCCGAGATGCCGAACTCGCGCTCGAGCTCTTCGATCGGCTTGCCCGGCTTGTAGGGCTCGAGCGCCGCGATCCACGGCTTCACGCGGTGTGCGAGGCTCACGACGCCGACCCCTCGGCCGCGGTCGCGCGCGGGAACGAACCGAGCACGCGCACCGAGTGCGCCTGACCGCCCGCCTCTGCGAGCGCCGCCGCGACGGACGCGTCGTCGCGGTGGCCCTCCATGTCGAGGAAGAACAGGTACTCGAACGGCTTGCCCGGCATCGGCCGCGACTGGATCGAGGTCAGGTTCACGCCGTGGCGGGCGAAGGGATCGAGCAGTTGATGCAACGCGCCCGCCTGCGTCTTGCGCACGGTGAAGACCGCGCTCGTCAGATCGCGACCGCTCCGCGGCGGCGCGACGCGGCCGAGCAGTAGGAAGCGCGTCGAGTTGTCGCGGCGATCCTCGATGCCCGCCTCGATCGTCGCGAGCCCGTTGTTCGCGCCGGCGAGCGCGGAGCCGATCGCCGCGACGCTCGGATCCTCGCTCGCGAGCTGCGCGGCCGCGGCGGAACTCGCCGTCTCGACACGCTCGGCGTCCGGCAGATGGCGTTCGAGCCACAGCCGGCACTGCGCCAGCGCCTGCCCGATCGACGCGACGCGCCGCACGTCCTCGATGCGGCCGCTGCGCGAGAGCAGGTGGTGCGCGATGCGCTGCAGCACCTCGCCGCAGATCGTCACTTCGGCGTCGACGAACGCGTCGAGCGTGCGCGTGACGACGCCCTCGGTGGTGTTCTCGACCGGGACGACGCCGAGTTCCGCCTTGCCGCGCTCGACGGCGGCGAAGACGTCGCCGATCGACGCGCACGCGACCAACTCGGCGGACGCGCCGAAGTGGTTCCTCGCCGCGAGATGGCTGTAGGTGCCCTCGGGTCCGAGGAACGCGACGCGCAGCGATCCCTCGAGCGCGTACATGGCGGAGATGATCTCGCGGAACACGGGCTCGATCGCGCCGCTCGGGAACGGGCCCGGATTGTCGCGCACGAGGCCGGCGATGAGGTCGCGCTCCCGCGCCGCCGAGTAGACCGGCATGCCGTTGCGCGTCTTCCACTCCCCGACCTCGCGCACCAGCGACGCGCGCTCGTTGAGCAGTCCCAGGAGTCCCCGATCGACCCGGTCGATCGCGGCCCGCAGCCGCGCCAGATCGGCGCGATCGGAGCGCTCCTCCGGATCTCGCGGGCTGTTCTCCCGGGGCTGACTCATCGGGACCTCCGCCGGACGGGGCCGGCGCGAAGCGGACCTGCCACGGCGCAAAAAGGCGGGGGAAGGGGGACCGGGCGCGCGGGAAGCGGGCTAACCCCCTGAAATCGCTCGCGCACCGTATCGCACGGGGATCGGTCTCGCAATCCGATTCTGCCGGCGGCGCAGTGGGTTACGGCCGAAGCGGCGCCCTGGGCATCGATCATCAAGCGCGCCCCGATTCCGGTCGATACCGGAGTCTCGGAGAGCGCCTGCGAATGTCGGATCCGACGCTGGCCCTGCGGCGCCAGCCACGCGACAGCCTTGCGACGAAGATCATCTTCTTCGTCTTCTTCTCCACCTTCGTCACGGCGCTGGTGGTGAGCTGGATCTCCGTCCAGTCGACGTACGCATTCCTGCGCAGCCATCTAGACGCTTCGTATCCCCTGCTGACCGATCGCGCCGCGGGACGCCTGGACGCCACGCTCGGCGAGGGCCGGATCGAGCTCGAGCGCCTCGCGCGTGAGCCCGCTCTCGCGCTGCTCGCGGCGGGCGACCGAAGCGCCGCGGCCGAGGGC
>JALOQG010000294.1 GCA_025453505.1 Myxococcota bacterium
GCATGGCGGCCGATGGTACACTCGCGCGGCCGCCGGCCACGCCCCGCCGGTGCGCCTGGAGGTGCCTCTCGATGAGTGATCTGCTGCGCCGTCCCCTGACCGAGCTCACCGCGCTGCTCGCGCGCAAGGAACTCTCGCCCGTCGAGCTGATGACCGCGACGCTGGACCGCATCGAGGCGGTGAACGACAAGGTGAACGCGTTCGTGGCGATGCGCGATCGCGAGGCGCTGCTCGCCGACGCGCGCGCCGCGGAAGCGCGCATCCAGCGCGGCGAGGCCCGCCCCATCGAAGGTGTGCCGCTCGGCGTCAAGGATCTCGAGGACGCCGCCGGTCTCGTGACCACCCACGGCTGCCTGATCTTCAAGGACCACGTGGCGGAGCGCGACTCGATCCAGGTCGAACGCCTGCGCGCGGCCGGTGCGATCGTCGTCGGCAAGACCAACGCGCCCGAGTTCGGCGCGACCGCGATCACCAAGAACCTCGTGTTCGGCGAGTCGCGCAATCCGTGGAACCTCGAACGTTCGCCCGGCGGATCGAGTGGCGGCTCCTCCGCGGCGATCGCCGGCGCGATGGTCCCGCTCGTCACGGCGAGCGACGGCGGCGGCTCGATCCGCATCCCGGCCACCTTCACCGGCTGCTTCGGCCACAAGCCGAGCTACGGCCGTGTCGCGCACGGACCCGAAGACCTCTGGCCGATGGACGACACCGCGGTGGTCGGGCCGCTGACGCGCACCGTCGAGGACGCCGCGCTGCACATGGATCTCGTGGTCGGCGCGCATCCGCTCGATCCGAATTCGCTGCCGCATCCGGGTCTGTCGTATCGCGAAGTGCTGAAGCGATTGCCGGCGGGGCTCCGCATCGGCTTCTCGCCGGACCTCGGCTACGCGGTCGTGCAGTCGGACGTCGCGGACGTCGTCGGCGACGCGGTGCCGACCTTCGAGACGCTCGGACACCACGTCGAGCTGGTTCGCGGCGGACCGCCCGAGCCGGGTCGCGACTGGGGGCTGATGGGCGTGTTCCAGCTGCTCGGCCGTCTCGGGAAGTACCTGCCCGAGCGCGAGCACGAGTTCGGCCGCGGCTTCATCCACAACGTGAAGCTCGGCACGCAGATGACACCGGAACGGTTCGCGGCCTATCGAGAACGGCGCGAAGCGCTGAACCGCTGGTGCGCCGAACTCTTCGAGCGCTTCGACCTGCTCGTGACGCCGACGGTTCCCTACGACCCGCCGAACGCGAAGGGTCCCCTGCTCGCGGAGGTCGAGGGCCGCCCGCAGCCCGACGCGAACGTCGGCTCCTTCACGATGCCGTTCAACCAGTCGTGGCACCCGGCCGCGACGGTTCGCTGCGGCCTGTCGAAGGCGGGCTTGCCGGTCGGCCTCCAGATCGTCGGTCCGCGCCATCGCGACGACCTCGTCCTGCAGGCCGCCTGGGCGTTCGAGCAGGCGCGCCCGTGGGCGCACGAGTGGCCGTCGCTCTGATCGGTTCGTCGAGCTGGGAGACGAGTCTCGCGCGCGCCGGCGTCGAGCTTCGAGCGGCGACGCGTGCGGATCTCGACTTCGCGGCGGCCGCGCTCGAGGCGTCGATGCGGGCGTTCGTCGAGGCGGCGTACGGCGCGTGGAACGCCGCCGAGCAGCGTGTGCTCTTCGCGCGCTCCTTCGATCTCACGTCGCATCGCATCGTGCGTTGCGACGACGCCGACGCCGGCGTGCTCGCCGTCGAGTCCCGCGTGCACTGTCTCTACCTCGCGCGCCTCTTCCTGCTGCCGCGCTTCCAGCGGCGCGGCATCGGCACGCGCATCGTGCGCGCGCTGCTGGAATCGGCGCGTGCGCGGCCTTGCCCACTCGAGCTCAGCGTCTTGCGCACCAACCCGGCCGCGTTCCGCTTCTACGAGCTTCTCGGCTTCCGCGTCGTCGGGGAAACACCCACGCACTGGCTGCTCGAAGCGGAGTGACGCTTGACAGACATCGCGCGGCGCGGTCGCATGCAAGCGAGGAGGACACATGACGGCACTCAAACCCTTCGAATCCCAGATCTACGCGGTCCTGCGCATCATCGCCGGGCTCATGTTCCTGTGTCACGGGACCCAGAAGCTGTTCGGCTGGCCGGTCGAAGCGATGGCCGGCATGCCGCCGATGGTCCAGTACCTCGGTGGCGGGATCGAGCTGGGCGGCGGGCTGCTGATCGCGATCGGTCTCCTCACGCGCTGGGCCGCGTTCCTGGCGAGCGGGATGATGGCCGCCGCGTACTGGATGGCGCACGGACTGAATGGTTTCTTCCCGATCGCCAACGGCGGCGAACTCGCGATCCTCTACTGCTTCCTGTTCCTCTTCATCTGCGCGCGAGGACCCGGCATCTGGAGCGTCGACGCCTCGCGCGAGCGCTGATCCAGACCCGGCTCCGAACGTGAGCCACGGGGTGGCAGTGGTCGGAGCCGGGGCGATCGGACTGGTGCTCGCGGCCCGGCTGGCGCGTTCGGGCCGCGACGTGTGCGTGCACACGCGCGACGCGAACGCCGCCGCGGACATCGAGCGCGACGGGATCCAGATCGAGGAGCCCGAGACGGGCGCCCGATGGACTGCGCGCGTGCGAGCGATCGCGGGCGCGCCGTCCGGCGGTGACGCACCGATCTTCGTCTGCGTGCGTGTGCCGGACACGGCCGCGGTCGCGCGCGCGCTCGCACCGGACGCCTTCGTGGTGAACGTGCAGAACGGCATCGAGGGCGACGCGTGCTTCGCAGCGTGCGGGCTGCGCGTCGCGGGCGCCGTGATCCGCCAGGGCTGCACGCGCGTCGCGCCGAATCACGCGCGAGCCATGCTGCCTGGCCGCATCGCGATCGGTGCACATGCCGGTTGCGCCGGAGCGGATCTCGCGCCGATCGCGGAGACGCTCGGCGACGCGGGCTACGAAGTCGCCGTATCGCCCGACATCGCAGCCGACCGCTGGCTGAAGCTCTGCATCAACCTGATGTCTACGCCGAACGCGCTGGTGCGGCCCGACGAACACGCGACGCGCAGCTTCACGGAAGCCAAGGCGCAGCTCCTCGAAGAAGCGCGCGACGTGCTGCACGGCGCCGGCATCGAAGCACGCTCCTGCGACCCGCGCGATCGAACGCTCGATGCGGAGATCGCCGCGCAGCGCGCAGCGCTTGCGCAGGGCACGGCCGCGCGGCGCATGCCCATCTACAACAGCCTTTGGCAGGCGCTGCGTCGCGGCGCGCCGATCGAGTCGGACCTCTTCCATCGTCGCATCATCGACCTCGGGACGCAGCACTGCGTCGCGACGCCGGCGAACCGGCGCGCACTCGCGATCCTCGAACGCACCCTCGACCGCGGGCTTGGACCCGAGAGCTGCGGCGCCGCGGAATTCTTCGGCGGCGCGTAACCCGGTCCCGCCGGCGCCGGGTCCAACTCCTCGAATCCGATCGAGGAGGAAACGATGATTCGCAGAGATCGATGGATGGGTTGGGCGGGGACCTGGAAGACCTGGGCTGCGGGCGCGATCGCGATCGCGGCGGTGGCGACCGCCACGCAACAGGCGACGGCGCGACCGGGCGGCACGTGCGGCGGCGGCAAGGGCGCCAAGCTCGAACACCTCGAACGCGACGTGGCGCGGCTCGGCCTCGAGCAGGACCAGCTCGCGAACGTGTACGAGGTGATCGACCAGGCGCGTGTGCAGCGACGCGCGTTCGACGGCGAGCTCCACGCGGCGCACGAGCGCATGCGCGCACTGCTCGACCAGGACGCGCCGTCCGTCGAGGCCGTGACGACCCAGGCGGATTCGATCGGCGCGCTCCAGACCGAGGCCCGCAAGGTGGAGCTGCGCGCGCTCGTGCAGGTGCGCAACCTGCTGACGGCGGAGCAGTGGCAGCAGCTCGAGTCGGAGAAGCGCGGGCACCGCTTCCACGACCGCGCGAAGCCGGAATCCACGCTCTGATGTTCCGAGGGGCGGCGGGCGGAGGGCCCCCTCCCGTCCGGACGGTCCGGGCGACCGCCGCCCCTTTCCCGATCTCCCGCGTCGAGCCGACGTCGCGGGACTCCGAGGCCGAGCATCGACACGACGGGAGCGCGAGCGTGGCATCGAGTGCAGACTTCCTGCTGGATGTTGCAGGAAGGCATTCCCGCGTGACGACCGATCGCGAACGGCGCTTCGCCGCATTCGTGGCGGCGCACCGAGATCGCGCCGTCGGACTGGCATGGCGGCTCGTCGGCGATTCCTCCACCGCCGAGGACGTCGCGCAGGAGGCGTTCGCACGAGCCTTTCGGGCGCTGGATCGATTCCGCGAAGAGTCGCAGCTGTCGACCTGGTTCC
>JALOQG010000295.1 GCA_025453505.1 Myxococcota bacterium
CTCGAGCGCCAGCGCCTGCTCGCGCGTGAGGCGCGTGTGGGGCCGCCCGTTCTTGAAGGGCTGGAAGCGGTCGTACATCTCGAGCCCGACCTCGACGAGCTCGGGGCCGATCGGGTCCTCGGGAAACACCGGCATCACGAACGGGATGCGGAACACGAGATGCGGCGCGATGCGCTGGATTGCGCCCGAGTCCACGCACGAGTGCAGCGTGACATCGGGGTCCTTCTGCAGATACCGAAGCCCGCCGTGGATCATCCCCGACGACGCCCAGGAGGTGCCCGAACCGAACTCCTTGCGCTCGATCAGGGCGCAGGAGACGCCGCGCAAGGCGAGATCGCGCGCGATGCCGGCGCCGTTGATGCCGCCGCCGACGACCAGCACGGAGACCTCGACGGCGCGACTCACTGCGGGCGCAGCACCTTGGCTTCGCGGCGAACGGCCTCGCGCTCCGCCGGCGAGAGCGTCGGGATCGCGAGCTTCTGGCCGGGATAGAGACGCGCGGGATCACGGATCTGGTCGCGATTGGCGCGATACAACGCGGGCCAGAGCGCTGCGTCGCCGAGTCTGAGCGCCGCGATGAGCGTCAGCGTCTCGCCCGGCCGCACTTCGTGGAGCGCGATCGGCGTCGCCGCGACGGCCGCCAGCGCGAGTGCGGCGAGCAACAGCGTGCGGATCACGGCGTCCGCTCCTTCGGCGCGGGCGCGATGCGCAGGCGCAGCTCGTCGAGCTGCTGGGCGTCGACCGTGGACGGCGCTCCCATCAGCGGATCCTGGCCGCGTTGCGTCTTCGGAAACGCGATCACGTCGCGCAGGCTCTCGGCGCCGGCGAGCAGCATCGCCATGCGGTCGAGTCCGAATGCGAAGCCACCGTGCGGCGGAGCGCCGGCGTCGAGCGCGTTCAGCATGAAGCCGAAGCGCTCCTCCATCTCCGCCTTCGCGTAGCCGAGGATCTCGAAGATCTTGCGCTGTACGTCGCTGCGGTGATTGCGCAGGCTGCCCGAACCGAGCTCGAGACCGTTCATCACGACGTCGTAATGCGTGCCCCGCATCGCCTCGGGATGCGTGTCGAAGAGCGCGAGATCCTCCTCGACCGGCGCGACGAAGGGCATGTGCATGAAGGTGAGCTTGCCGTCTTCGCCGCGTTCGAACACGGGGAACTCGACGACGAAGAGCGGCGCCCAGGCGCGATCGTCGACGCGGCCGAGCTGGCGGCCGAGATCGGTGCGCAGGCGGCCCAGGATCGCGTTGGGCTTCGCGAAGTCGTCCGCCGCGAAGAAGAGCACCGAGCCGGGGCGCGCGCCGCTGCGCGCGGCGATCGCCGCGCGCTCGGCGTCCGAGAGGAACTTGGCGATCGGCGACTGCCACGTGCCGTCCGCCTGCACGCGCACCCAGGCGAGTCCCTTGGCGCCGAGTTCCTTCTTGACGAAGGACTCCAGTCGGTCGATCTCGCCGCGCGTGAGCGCGTCGCCGTCGTGGATGGGCAGGCACTTCACGACGCCGCCCTTCGCGACCGCAGCGCCGAAGGCGCGGAACTCGGTGGCGCGGAACACGTCGGTCAGATCGACGAGTTCGAGCAGCACGCGCACGTCCGGCTTGTCCGAGCCGTAGCGCGCCATCGCCTCGCCGTAGGAAAGGCGCGGGAAGGGCCGCGGGAGATCGACGCCGACCGTGTCGCGCCACGCGCGCACCGTGAGATCCTCGAGCACGGCGAGCACTTCCTCGACACCGACGAACGACATCTCGAAATCGATCTGCGTGAACTCGAGCTGGCGATCGGCACGCAGGTCCTCGTCGCGGAAGCAGCGCGCGATCTGGAAGTAGCGGTCGAAGCCCGCGATCATGAGCAGCTGCTTCATGATCTGCGGCGACTGCGGCAGCGCGTAGAACTCGCCCGGCTGCAAGCGGCTCGGCACCAGGAAGTCGCGGGCGCCCTCGGGCGTCGCCTTGGCGAGGATCGGTGTCTCGATCTCGAGGAAGCCGTGCTCCGCGAGCGTCGCGCGCGCCGACTGATAGAGCGCGTGGCGCACGCGCAGCGCGCGCTGCGCCGGCGGCCGGCGCAGATCGTGGAGTCGATGGCGCAGTCGCACGGTCTCTTCGGCGCCGGCGTCCTCTTCGATCGCGAACGGGGGAGGCGTCGCAGTGTTGAGCACGCGCAGTTCGTGCACCGCCACCTCGACCTCGCCGGTCGGAAGCTTCGGATTCACGGTTTCGGGGGAACGACGCTCGACGACGCCGCGCGCGATCACCACGAACTCGCTGCGCAGATCCCCGGCGCGCGCGTGCGCCTCGGCGGCCAGCTCGGGCCGGAACACGATCTGCACCAGCCCGTCGCGATCGCGCAGATCGACGAAGATCAGGCCGCCGTGATCGCGACGGCTGTGTACCCAGCCGGCCACGACGACCTCGCGGCCGATCGCGCCGGGATCGATGGCGCCGCACGCGTGCGTGCGCCGCAGCGCGCCCAGCGGGTCGAGATGCGACGAGGTCCGGACTCCCTCGGTCAAGGGTTTCTCCTGGAATCGATGCGGCCCGAGGATCGGTGGGGAAGAAAAATCTGGAGCGAAATCGGCGAGTTGGTTAGCAACGGCGCGCACTTGTGTCAAACCACGCGACGCGCGGAACGCGCCCGGGCAGCTAGAGATCGGACGCGGAGCAGACGCGATCGCGGCCGAGCGACTTGGCCCGGTACATCGCCTTGTCGGCCGTCTCGATCAGCTCTTCGGGCGTGCGGCCGTGCATCGGGAAGGCGGCCACGCCGACGCTCACGGTGATCGAGAGCGAGCCGGCGCCGCGGGTCTCGAAGAGCGCGCTCGCGACCGCGGCGCGAATGCGGTTCGCGATCGTGAGCCCCGTCTCGAGGCCCGTGTCGACGAGCAGCACGGTGAACTCGTCACCGCCGTAGCGGGCGAGCGTGTCGACCTGCCGGATGCAGGAGCCGAGGACTTCGGCGAGGCGCCGCAGCGTGCGCGATCCGACCAGATGGCCGTGGCTGTCGTTGACGAGCTTGAAGCGGTCGATGTCGAGGAAGAGCAGCGTGAGCTGAGAGCCGTAGCGCTCGGCGCGGCGGATCTCGTGGTCGAGCGCCGTGAACAGATAGCGGGCGTTGTACGCGCCGGTGACGTCGTCGACGAAGGCGCGCTCCTTGGCCTGGTGATACCGCTCGGCGTTCTGCAGGGCGGCTTGCGCCTGCGCCGCGACGAGCCGCGCGATCTCGAGATCGATCGAACCGAACGGCACGTCGCCTTCCGGCACCAGCAGCGCGCCGCCGTCGCTCGCGCGCCCGTGCAGCGGCACGACCAGCATGCGTCCCTGCGCGAGTCCGCCGCTCGCGAGTGCGTCGTGCAGCGGTCCGCTCGACGCGACTTCCACGGGACCGAGCGCCTCGACGTCGATCGACTTGTCGGCTGCGAGCGCGGTTCGCAAGCGGTCGAGTTCGCCCTCGCGAAAACCCCGCGCGACCACGTCGTCCGATCCGAGATTCGCCGCGCGGTGGAAGACCGCCGCGCCGCGCGTGCGGCGCAGTCGCGCCAGCAGGACGTCGAGCGCGATCGTGTGGATCTCGGCCGATTCGAGCGACGACGCGAGCGCGCGGCAATCCTCGACGGTCGAGAGCAGATCGCGCAGGTGGAGGTTCTCCGCCTGGAGCCGTCGCCGTTCGAGCGTGCGGTGCACGACGAGCGCCAGCTCCTCGGCGCGGATCGGCTTGTGCAGGTAGTCGGCTGCGCCCATGCGCAGCGCCTGCACGGCGCTGTCGAGCGAGGCATGCGCGGTGATCAGCACCACGTCGGTGCGGGCGTGATCGGTGCGCACGCGCGCGAGAAGCTCCAGACCCGAGAGCCCCGGCAGGTGCAGGTCGGTCAGCAGCAGGTCGACGCGCTGCTCGGACAGGATTTCGAGCGCCTGCTCGGCGCTCGACGCCGTCTCGATCCGGGCGCGGTCGCCGACCGCATCGCGCGCGATCTCGCGATCGAGCCGCGTGTCGTCGACGATCAGGATGAGCGGTGCGGCGCTCTCCACGGCCATGGGCCTCTCTGCGTCCCCCGGGGCGAAGCGGCTCCGCAGCGCGGGACATCCCGTCGCCACGGATCGGCAGATTCCACCATGCGCGGAATCGGCCCCCCCGTGGCCCGGCTTGAGGCGCGACCGATCCTCAGCCTCCTGCCGCCGACTTGTGGCCGGGCGGCGGAAGCACGGCCTTCCAGTTGGCGCCGGCGTCCTGGCTCGACAGCACGCTGCCGCGCTCGCCGACGATGAACCCGCTCTTGCCGTCGGGCGAGAACCAGATGTCGCGCATGAAGGTGA
>JALOQG010000027.1 GCA_025453505.1 Myxococcota bacterium
CCGCCTTCGGCGGCGGCGGCGAGGACGGCGGCTTCGCGCTCGATCCGATCCCGAGCCAGCCGGGCGCCGCGGCGCTCGCGGGCGACGTGCAGGGCCGCATCGACGGACTCGCCGAGATGCTCTCGCAACGCCCGCAGGTCGGACTCTCGCTGCGCGGTCGCGTGGGAGAGGAGGATCGCCCGCTCGTCGCCGAGCAGATCCTGCTCGAGCGCTGGCAGGGCGGGCAGGGGTTGCCGGAACTCGCCGACGCGAGCTTCCTCGCGCGGCGCCGCATCGGACAGGCGCTCTCGCGTCGCGCCAAGGGCGAACCGCTCGCGCTCGAGGCCGAGGACGAACCGCTCTACGCGCACTACGTCGCGGCGATCGAGGTTCCCGACGAGCGCCTCGCGAAGCTCGCGACCGCGCGCGCCGAGACGCTCCGGTCGGCGCTGGTCGAGAAGGGCGTCGTCGCGGCTCGGATTGCGGTCGGCGACCCGGAGGCGGAGTCGAAGCCGGGCGTCGTGATCGGATTCCGCGCCGGAAGCTGAACGCCGCCGCGCCGCCCCAGCGCATGAACCAGGACTAACCCGCGAGGCCCCACTGCGCCGCGCGGTCGCGGTTCGACAGCTCCCACACCGACTTGTGCAGCGCGAGCATCGCTTCGGCGTCGCGCAGCAGGCGGCGTCGCTCGCTGGCGCCGAGCGCGCGCGGGCCGCCCGCGACGGCGCGGTCGACGAGCGCCGCGTGCGAGTGGCGCAGCTTCTCGGCGAACGAGCGGCCGCTGCCGATCAACGCGCAGTGCACGGCGTTCTGCAGCGGATCGACGACCGCGCGCGTGAAGCCGTCGCTGCGCCACTCCGGGAAGGTCGCGCGCTCGCTCTCGGCTGCGGCGACGTCGCGCTGCACGTCCCGGATCTCGGGCGGCGGCGCCAGTTCCTCGGGGATCACCAGCAGGTCGTTCTTGCGCGCCCGCAGGCCCGGCCCCTCGCGGCTCGTCCACACCGAGAGCGGCACGGAGACGATCAGTGCGGTGACGACGGGCGTCAGCCACCACGCGTAGCTCGGGTTCAGCCACGCGACCGCGGCGGCCCACAGCGAAGCGATGATCGTGTCCATGCCGTGGTGTCGGATCGCCTCGCGCCACGCGGTCTCGGACGAGCCGCGCGTCTGCGCGTTCCAGACGACCGTGTAGCCGGTCAGGTTGGTCAGTACGAAGCGGGTGTGGAAGACCATGCGGATCGGCGCGAAGAGGCTCGAGATCGCGGTCTCGAAGAACACGCTCTTCAGCAGCTTGCCGACGCCACCGTATTCCTTCGCCTCGCCACGGCCGATCGTCAGCAGGATCGCGAGGATCTTCGGCAGGAAAAGGATCACCGCCGTCACGCCCGCGAGCGCGATCGCCCAGTCCGGCCGCCACACCGGCCATTCGGGGAAGAGGCTGCGGCCTTCCGGGAAATACACCGGCTCGCGCACCGACTCGTAGATCGCCGCGGCCGTCGAGAGGATCAGGAAGGCGAACCACAACATCGCGGAGACGTACGAGAGGACGCCGTTCAGGAAGAGCGCGCGGTGCGCGCCGTAGAGGCCCTCGGTCGGGATCAGGCGCAGGTGCTGGATGTTCCCCTGACACCAGCGGCGGTCGCGCTTCATCTCCTCGAGCAGCGAAGACGGCACTTCCTCCCACGAGCCGGGCAGGTCGTAGGCCAGCCACAGCGCCCAGCCGGCACGGCCCATCAGCGCGGCCTCGACGAAGTCGTGCGAAAGGATCTCGCCGCCGAGCGGAGGTTCGCCCGGCAGGCGCGGCAGCGCGCAGTGTTCCATGAACGGCGCCACGCGGATGATCGTGTTGTGGCCCCAGTACTGGCCTTCGCCGAGCTGCCAGTAGTGGAGGCCCGCGGCGAACATGCGGCCGTAGAGCCGGCTCGTGAACTGCTGCACGCGAGCAAAGAGCGACGACTGGTTCACCGCCGACGGCGCGGTCTGGATCATGCCGACGCCCGGGTTCGCCTCCATCAGCTCGGTGAGCCGCACGAGCGTCGCGCCCGACATGATCGAGTCCGCGTCGAGCATGATCATGTAGCGGTACGAGCGGCCGAAGCGGCGACAGAAGTCGGCGACGTTGCCGCTCTTGCGCTCGATGCGCGCCTTGCGGCGGCGGTAGAAGATGCGCCCGAAGCCGCGGGTCTCGCGGCACCACGCGAACCACGCGGCTTCCTCTTCCATCGCCTTCGATGGATCGCGCGTGTCCGAGAGCACGAAGAAGTGGAACGGCGCGAGCCCGTGCTCGCGCTCGAGCGAGGCGTGGATCGCGCGCAAGCCGGCGAAGACGCGATCGACCGGCTCTTCGCAGATCGGCATCACGATCGCCGTCAGCACTTCGTCGCCCAGCGCCTTGCGATCCTTCGCGTCGCTGCGCGTGATCGCGAACTTGTCGCGTCGCGTGAGCAGCAGGCAGAAGCCGAAGAGCGCCGTCCAGAAACCGATCGAGATCCAGCCGAAGAGCGCGCCGAAGCAGATCGCGATCGCGAGTTCCAGCGGGTTGTTGCCCTGCTGCGGCAGCACGTCGAGCATGAAGCCGCCCGCGACGATGCTCGGGATCCAGACCAGGATCGCGAGCAGCGTGCGGCGCCGGCGCGCGGCCCATGTCCAGGGGCGGAAGCGGCCGGACCCCGTCTTCGGCTCCTGGCCGGGGATGCGCGGCGCGTGCGGACCGATGATGTGCTCTTCGGGCGCCTCGGCCGGCACGATCGAGCGGCGCAAGCCGCGCCACGCGAAACGGTTCGGTGACATCGATCCGCGCGCGAACGGCGGCATCGAGGCGAGGCGCCGGCGGAGCGGCAGCGGCGCGGCGAGCACTTCCAGCGGCACCTCGGAGGCGCCGCCCGCGAACGCCGCGGTGAGACGCCACGCCAGGAACTCGTCTTCCGACGAGAGCGCGCTGGTGCTGCGCGGCAGCTTCGCGAGCAGCAGTTGGCGCATCTGCGCGAGCGTGCCGCCGAGCGCGTCACCCCCGGCCGACAGCATCGCGGCACGCTGGGCCGCGTCCTCGGCGATCGCAGTGGCGTCGGGCTCGCGCACACCCGCCGCCACGAGATAGCCGTGCGCGCGGGTGGCGGCGCTCTTCCAGTCCTGCAGCAACCGGGTCCGCGGCAGGTCGACGCGTTCGCTCATGGCTCCAGAACGTAGGACCAGGTCTCGGTCAGCGCCTCTTCCTCGTGCCGCAGGAAGGCACGCATCTCGACGGGCATCCCACCCTGGGGACGCACCTGGAAGGTCAGCCGCCACTGTCCGTTGACGGGGTTCTTCACGACCTGCTGCTCGAGCAGCTCGCCGTTTCCGACCGTGACGACGCCTTCGAGCACCGTCTCGGCGGGCATCGCGCGCAGCTCCTTGCCGGCGAAGTCGATCACGAAGCGCTGGCCGTCCTCGAAGGTGCCGAGATCCCTGCGCGTGGCGACGACGCGCCCCGCCGGCGGCCGGCCCGGGTCGTCGCCGTACCACGTCATGCGCCACGCGTGGTCGATCGACTTGCCGGGCTCGGCCGGCGCGTCGGGCGTCCAGTACGACACGATGTTGTCGTGGATGTCGGCCTGCGTCGGGATCTGCACCAGCTCGACGTGCCCCGGACCCCAGTCGCCCTTGGGCTCGATCCACACCGACGGCCGCGTCTCCATGCGCGTCTCGAGATCCTGATAGTGCTCGTAGTCGCGATCACGCTGGAGCAGACCGAAGCCGCGCGGATTCGTCATGTGGAACGAGTTCACCGAGAGCACGCGCGGATTGCGCAGCGGGCGCCAGGTCCACTCGCCGGTGGAGTCGTTCAGGAGCAGACCGTCGGAGTCGTGCACCTCGGGCCGGTAATCTTCCGTGCGGCACGCATTGTTCTCGCCGCAGTAGAACATGCTGGTGAGCGGTGCGATGCCGATCTTGCCGATCTTCTTGCGCAGGAAGAGACGGCTCTCGACGTCCACGATCGTCTGGTCGCCCGGGAACACCACGAAGCGGTACGCGCCCGTCATGCGCGGGCTGTCGAGCAGCGCGTAGAACTCGAGTTCCTTGGCGCCGGGCGCCGGGCGCACCAGCCAGAATTCGCGGAAGAACGGGAACTCCTCGCCCGACGGCAGCGCGGTGTCGACGGCGACGCCGCGGGCGGACAAGCCGTAGACGTGGTCCTTGCCGACGGCGCGGAAGTAGCTGGCGCCGACGAAGACGATCACCTCGTCCTTGTACGCCGCCGTCTTGATCGGGAAGTGCACGCGGAAGCCGGCGAAGCCCATGTCCTGCGGCACGCGGCTCGCGAAGTCGTTCTTGCCGTAGTCGAACTGGTTCGGATTGAACTCGAAGGCGCGCACGCCGGCCGAGTCGACTTCGTGCATGCGGACGGTGCGGTCGTAGTAGAGGCCCGGGTGGAAGAACTGGACCTCGAAGTTCGAGTTCTTGCCGCGCCAGAGCGACGCCTCGGGCCGGAAGCGGATGTCGCGCCACTGGTCGTAGCTGATCTGGAGCAGCCACTCGGGGACCTCTCCGCGCGGGTCCTTGAACGGCGAGCGGGCCAGCTTCTCGGCGCGCTTCGCCGCGTCCTCGAAGCCGAAGGCCAGCTTCTTCCTGGCCGGCTTCTTCGCCTGGGCGGAGGCATCGCCGGCGACGAGTGCGCACACGAGCGCGCCGACGAGCCAGGCGCAGCGCAAGAACCGACCCGACGACGGGGGAGGGGTCGTGGTCGCGATCACGGGGATTCTCCAGCTCGGGCGGTGGATTCCGGGAAACGGGTGCGGGCGCCCCGTCCCTCCCAGCCCAACGAGCGCCGGATCTTCGGGGATTCCGTCGCCCGCGCAATCCCGTCGCGGCTTCGCCACGGGTCCGGGCGGTCCTTTTCGACGGGTCGCGCTTGACCGCCGGTGGCACGGTGCTTACTACCAGCGCGCTTCCGGGAGGCGCCGCGTCCGCGCCCGCCTCCGGCGAGCAGGAAAACCAACAGAAACCCATCCCCGGCCAGGCGTCGTCGCCATGACATGACGCCTTGCAATGGAGAGCCTCCGCATGAAGATCCGACCCCTTCACGACCGCATTCTCGTGAAGCGCATCGAAGGCGAAGAGAAGACCAAGGGCGGGATCATCATCCCCGACACCGCCAAGGAGAAGCCCCAGGAGGGCAAGGTCGTCGCCGTCGGCGGCGGCAAGGTCAACGAGGACGGCACCGTACGCCCCATGGACGTCAAGAACGGCGACCGGATCCTGTTCTCGAAGTACGCCGGCACCGACGTCAAGGTCGACGGCGACGATCTCATCATCATCCGCGAGGACGACGTCCTCGGCATCCTCTCGTAACAAAAGGAACTCACCGAAATGGCAGCCAAGGAAATCCGTTACCACCAGGACGCCCGCGCGAAGATCCTCGCCGGCGTCAACGCGCTCGCGAACGCGGTGCGCGTGACGCTCGGTCCGAAGGGCCGCAACGTCATCATCGACAAGAGCTGGGGCTCGCCGACCGTGACCAAGGACGGCGTCACGGTCGCGAAGGAAGTCGAGCTCGAAGACAAGTTCGAGAACATGGGCGCCCAGATGGTGCGCGAGGTCGCTTCGAAGACCTCCGACACCGCGGGCGACGGCACGACCACCGCGACGGTGCTCGCGCAGGCGATCTTCCGCGAGGGCTCCAAGCTCGTCGCGGCGGGCGTCAACCCGATGGAGCTCAAGCGCGGCATCGACAAGGCCGTCGCGGCCATGACCGACGAGCTGAAGAAGCTCTCCAAGCCGACGCGCAACACCGAAGAGATCGCGCAGGTGGGCATCGTCTCCGCCAACGGCGACGAGACGATCGGCAAGATGCTGGCCGAGGCGATGGAGAAGGTCGGCAAGGAAGGCGTGATCACGATCGAAGAGGCGAAGTCGATGGACTCGACCCTCGAGGTCGTCGAGGGCATGCAGTTCGACCGCGGCTACCTCTCGCCCTACTTCGTCACCGATCCGAACCGCATGGAGGTGGTCCTCGACGAGCCGGTGATCCTGCTCCACGAGAAGAAGATCTCGAACATGAAGGACCTGCTGCCCCTGCTCGAGCAGGTGGCGCGCCAGGGCAAGCCGCTGCTGATCGTCGCGGAAGAGGTCGAGGGCGAAGCGCTCGCGACGCTCGTCGTGAACAAGATCCGCGGCACGCTGCACGCGGCCTGCGTCAAGGCGCCGGGCTTCGGCGATCGCCGCAAGGCGATGCTGCAGGACATGGCGGTCCTCACGGGCGGCCAGGTCATCGCCGAGGAACTCGGGCTCAAGCTCGAGAACGTGACGCTGAAGGACCTCGGCCGCGCCAAGCGCATCGTGATCGACAAGGACAACACGACGATCATCGACGGCGCGGGCTCCAAGAAGGACATCGAGGGCCGCGTCAACGAGATCCGCAAGCAGGTCGAGGACACGACCAGCGACTACGACCGCGAGAAGCTCCAGGAGCGGCTCGCCAAGCTGGTCGGCGGCGTCGCGGTCGTGAAGGTCGGCGCTGCGACCGAGTCCGAGATGAAGGAGAAGAAGGCCCGAGTCGAGGACGCGCTGCACGCCACGCGCGCGGCGGTCGAAGAGGGCGTCGTGCCCGGCGGTGGCGTCGCGCTGATCCGCGCGCTGTCCGCTCTCGAAGGACTCGGCGAGGCGCTCCCCGAGGAGCAGCGCGCCGGCGTCAACATCATCCGCAAGGCGGTGGAAGAGCCGCTGCGCATGATCTCGTCGAACGCGGGCATCGACGGCTCGATCGTCCTCGAGCGGGTCAAGGGCGGCAAGGGCGCCTTCGGCTTCAACGCGGCGACCGAGGAGTACGAAGACCTCGTGAAGGCCGGCGTGATCGACCCGACCAAGGTCGTTCGCACGGCGCTGCAGAACGCGGCGAGCGTGTCGTCGCTGCTGCTGACCACCGAGGCGATGATCGCCGAGAAGCCCGAGAAGAAGGGCACCGGCGGCGGCGCCGGCGGCGGCATGCCGGGTGGCATGGGCGGCATGGGCGGCGGCATGGGAGACATGGACTTCTAAGGCCGAAGGCCTTGCAAGCGGGCCGGCTGCCGGCCCGCGCGCAGCGAGGCAAAGCCGAGCGGAGTCCATCAGGCTCGCGTTCGCCAATCGAGCGGCCCTCCGATTTCATGTATCGGGGGGCCGCTCTCGTTTCGGCTACGTTGGCCCGCCGCGATGAAAGTGATGGCGCAACGATCCTGGCGACAGGGCGAGCCGCTCGCGCTGGTCGAGATGCCGACGCTGGAGCCGCGCGCCGACGAAGTGCGCGTGGCCGTGCGCGCGATCGGTGTGAATCCGGTCGATTGGAAGATGCGGCAGAGAGGTCCGCTGCGGATCGCCGCGCGCCTTCTCGGAGCGCCGCCTCCGGTCGTCGTCGGCGTGGACTTCGCGGGCATCGTGGACGCGGTCGGCATGCGCGTCCCGGACGTGCGCGTGGGCGATCGCGTCGTGGGCGGGACGGACTTCTCGCGCCGCCAGCGCGGCTCGTACGCGGACACCGTCTTCGTGCGCGGAGACCAGGTCGCCGTGCTGCCGTCCGACTTCGATCTCGAGATCGCGGGCGCGTTGCCGGTCGCGGGCGTGACCGCGTGGATGAGCGTCGTCGAGATCGGTGCGCTCGGCGCCGGCGATCGCGTGCTGATCCTCGGCGCGTCGGGCGGCGTGGGGCAGCTCGCGCTGCAGATCGCGAAGCACGTGTGCGGCGGCCGCGTGGTCGCCGTGTGCTCGGCGAAGAACACGGCGCTCGTGCGCGGGCTCGGCGCCGACGTGGCGCTCGACTATGGCGCCGGCGACGCACTCGAAGCGGCGCGCGCGCACGGGCCGTACCGCGTCGTCGTGGACTGCGTCGGATCCTACTCGGGCGCCGGCTGCCGCTCGCTGCTCGCGCCGGGCGGCCGACACGTCATCGTGTCCGGCGACTCGCTCGGGACGGCGATCCAGCCGCTGCTGCCGCCCTTCACCTCGAAGGCGGTGCTCGGCCGCCCGAACCGCGCGCGCCTCGAATCGGTCGTTCGCGCGGTCGCGGCGGGGCAGGTGAAGGTGAACGTCGCGCACCGCTTCCGGCTCGACGAAGCGGAGCAGGCGCACGCGCTCAGCCAGACGGGTCGCGTCACCGGGAAGATCGTGCTGATCCCGTGACCGTAGTTCCGCGAACGGGTTCGCTCGCGCGCGGCACGAGAAACTCGTCGCGCGGGAACAGATCGTGGTTCAGATCATTCGTGCCGTGGCGCGGGTCGCGCGGTCCGAAGCGCACGATCGGGCCCTCGGCGAGCCAGCGATCGAGCAGGTCGGCGATGTCCACGCCGGCTGCCTCGAAGTGCGCCCTCACGAGCGGCTCCGCTGCGCGCGCCCGCAACGCCGCAGGGTCGAAGTCGATCGGCGCGTCGCTCCCGATGCCGATCAGACCCACCAGCAACACGTGCGGGAACGCCCGGACCAGGCTGTCCACGACGCGCGAAGTGGGCGTCCAGGTCACCGCCAGTCCGCCCGGTGCGAGCCGGCTGCGCACGAGTTCGAAGTACTCCAGCGAATAGAGGTTGCCCGCGTAGGCGGCGCTCGGGCGGAGCGCATCGGCCTCGATCACGTCGTACGGAAGAGGGTCGCGCCGCAGCCAGGAGCGTCCGTCGCCGATCTCGATCCGGATGCGATCGTGCGAGAGGAGCGCGCGCAGACCCGCGTCGCCGCCGCGCGCGTCGAAGGCGTGCAGCAGGTCGAGCTGCGATCCGATGATCTCGATGCCGAACACGTCCGCGACGTCCTCGCGGCAGGCGGCCGCGTAGAGCGTGTCGCCCGAGCCGAGGCCGATCACGGCGACGCGTCTGGGCGACGGGTGCATCAGCACCGGCACCGCGCCGAGCAACGTGTGCGTGAGTTCCTGACCGAACGGGAACGACGAGACCTCGACGCCGCCGGCCGTGACCACCTGTTCGACGCCGGGCCGGTCCCCGGGACGCAGCACCGAAACACCCGAGGCGTCTTCCTCGACGAGGATCTCTCGCGCGTCCATTCCGTGCAAGACGCTCCAAAGTGTCACCGAGCCCGGAAGTGTGCCCGCGACGGCGAGGAGCGCCAATCCACCGGCCGCCGGCCACAGCCAGCGGCCCGAGCCGGTGCCGGATCGCAGTGCGAGCAGTGGGAACGCGATGGCCCCTGCGGCGATCGCGCGAAAGGTTCCGCTCGTGCCGAGCAGAGGCAGCATTGCGAAACCGGTGACGAGGGACCCCACGAGGCTGCCGGCGATGTTGGCGGTCTGCAGCCAGCCGACGCGGCGACCGAGCCAGCGCGCGTCGGTCTGCACCGCGCGCTGCAGCCACGGAAACGAGAGCCCCATCAGGAACGTCGCGGGGCCGATCAGCAGCAGCGGAATCCAGAAGTAGAGCAGCAGGAACATGCGCGCGCGCCGGTCTTCCACGGAGTCGGGGAAGATCCAGCCGAACGGCTGTTCCGACAGGTAGGCGAGCGCGAAGTCGACGGGGAACGGTTCGAGGCTGCGCAGAAAGCGTACGACCGACGGCAGACCCGACGCGTCGCCCCGCAGCGCGCCTGCGAGGACCGCGATGGCACAGAGCGCGTAGAGCGCGACCAGCGTCTGGAGCGTGAGGAATCGCGCGACCGGATCGCGCGTGCTGCGCGCCGCCGCGCGCGAGCCGACGATGCTGCCGCTGGCGACACCGATCAGGTATACGCCGAGCAGCGTTCCGAAGGTGAAGCTGGTCGACTTCACGATCACGCCGAGAACCCGGAACCAGGTGATTTCGAGGGAGAGGGCGATCGCGCCCGAGAGCGCGTAGACCGCGAGCCACGCGCCGACGCCGAACACGGGCGCACGCGCTGCCCCGGAATCGAGAGACGCCGACGCAGCGACGGTCGCATCGCTCTCCGCGGCGCTCGCCGCGAGGCCGCGACGCAAGAGCAGCGCGGCGATCGCACAGCCGACGTTGATCGTCGCGCCGATCCAGAGACTCGCCTCGAAGTCGAAGCGGCGCAGCAGGAGCCAGGGCGTCGCGATCGCGCCGACCGCCGCGCCGAGCGTGTTCCAGCCGTAGAGGGATCCGACGACGCGCGCCGCCTGCTCGATCGCGTCGGTGAAGCCGCGCGCCAGCAGCGGCAGCGAGAGGCCCATGAAGAAGGTCGGCCAGAGCACGCTCACGAAGAGCAGCGCCGCGATCGCCGGCGCGGGCAGCGCGTGGTCGCCGAGGCCGAGGTACAACGCGTCGTAGTAGAGCCAGCGCGAGCCGATCGCGAACGCCGCGACGGCGAGCTCCGCCAGCGCGAAGAGCAGCACGCACGTCGTGCGCGACACGCGATCGGCGAGATGACCGCCGGCGAGATTGCCGCAGCCGAGGCCGCCCATGAACGCCGCGACGATGATCGTCACCGAAAACACGTCGGCGCCCGAGAAGAGCGCCAGCATGCGCTGCCAGACCACTTGATAGAGCAACGCCGCGAAGCCGGATGCGAAGAAGACGCCGAGCGTGACGACGGCGGTCCAGCGATTGCGGGCAGCGGCGATCATCGAGGCTCACGACTCCCGGCAGGCGAAGGGCGCACTAGCCTACGCGCTCCTGCGAGCACTCACCACGGCTGCATCTCGTCTCAGGGCGGCGACGCCGCTACGCGATGCAGTGCGAAGACCTGGTTGCGCATCAGTTCCGGAATCTGGAGTCGCCACGAAGCAGGCACCAGCACGTCCGTCACGCCGAAGGCCGCAGCGACGGCCGCCCATTCTTCCGCGCTGCGCGCTTCCCAGATTTCCTGCACGTGCGCGGCGGGGAGGACCGACTGGTTGCGGTCTTCCGGGCGCGGCGACGCGAACGGAATCCCGTAGAGAGTCTCGATCGCGCGAACCATCTCGGGAAGCGCCGCCGGCGCGTACGTCACCATGTCCAGCGCCTGCGGATCGATCACGATCGGTCGCCGCGTCATCGACTGCGCGCGCTCGATGCCCGGCGCGACCGCCAGCAGGCCGGCTCGGCGCGACGTCTCCGCGAGCACCGCGTCGTCGCTGCGATCGCGTACGTGGATCGCGAGGCGCCGCGTCAGGCTGCGCGCGCTCCACGTCGCGACGAAGCCGATGCCGACGACGATCGCGACGACGGCCGCGCCGGCGGCGATGCGGCGCATGCGCGAGATCGCGGCGCCGGGAAGCGTGGGCAGTGCGGCGCTCGCGAGCGCCGCGATGCCCACGAGCGGGATGCCCCACGTCTGGAGCGCGTGCAAGCGCTGCCAGAACAGCGCGATCCCTGCGAGCGCAACGGCGGCCGCGATGCCGAAGGATGGCGCGCCGGGCCGCACGAGCGCCGCGACGGCGAGCGGCAGGAACGCGACTACGGGCAGGTTCAGGATGCGCGCCGGCATCGCCGAGATCACCACGTCCGGAAGCAGATCGGACACCGCGGCATGTCGCGAGAGCGCGAAGAGCACGCCGAAGAACGCGCCGAGCAGCACCACCCGCAGTAGCAACGCCTGCGTCGCGTCGGTCACGCGCACCCGCCACAGCCACGTCCCCGCGATCGCGACGCCGAGCACGAGCGCCCAGGTGCGCCAGGCGATCCATTCGAGCGGCTGGCGATGCCACTCCCATACGCGCAAGAACGTCGAGAAGAGGGGATCGACGACGTTCGGATCCGGCGCCGGCACGGCGGGCCGCCAGAGCAGGTGCGCCGCGAGGCTGAGCCCTGCGAATCCGGCCCCGATCGCGACGCCGCGCAGCAGCGCGGGCCAATGCGGTCGCATCGCGCGCCCGCCGAGCAGAGTGGCGAAACCGACGAGCATCGCGACCGACGCGCCCACCGAAGCGTGCAGCGCCGGCGCGAAGCCGAGCAGTGCGGCTCCCGTCTGGAAGCGACCCGCGCCGATCACGCCGCATGCGAGCAGCGCCCACGCGAGTCCGACCATCCCGTACGTGTGCGGATGCCCGACGAGCAGGATCGGATAGCCGAAGCCCCAGCCGACCGGGTTCATCGCCCACAGCAGGAACGGCGTGACGGCCGCCCATCCGACCGGCGCGCCGAGCGCGAACGCGAACGCGGAGAGCGACGCGAACGAGAGCGCGCCGACGCCGCCGGAGACCGCGATCGAGAGCGTGCGTTCGCCGACGCCGAGCGCGAGCGGCACGGCGAGCAGTTGGTGCAGCGCCGTCCACACGCGCGTCTCGTAGATTCCGAACGCGTTGTCGGGCGGGTACTCGACGAGGCCCGCGAGCAGCTGCGCGGGCTCGATCGCCACGTGCGTGGTCGGATACAGGACGCCGAACGCGAAGCCGAGCGCTGCGCCGGCTACGAGCGCGCGGCCGAGCCCCGGTCGATTCGCTGCGGCCTGCACGGTCGCGCAAGGTAGGCGCGGCGCGCGGCCACGCCAAACGCGCCGCGCTGTGAGGGTCGTCTACGCCGCGTCCGCGAACGGCCCCAGCTTGCGGCGTTCGAGCTCGGCGGTCATGACGCGACGGAAATCGTCGTTCTTGAGGATGACCATCTCGACCATGCCGAAGTAGCCGAAGGGCAGCTTCGGGCTGTCGTCCCAGTGGCGCAGTTGCTGGTAGGGACGCGTCGCGAAGGCGTGGTGATCGGCGTGGCGCGAGAGACCGACGAGCGTGTAGAGCGTGAAGCGCGAGTCGGTGTCCCACGAGTCGACCGGCGTCGGCTTCTTGCCGCGCCGCACGATGCCCCAGTGCTCGAAATAGTTGACGGCCTCGAGCAGTCGGATCGCGATGCTCGCCTGGAGCAGGTGGAAGGCGAACGCGCCCGCGCCGAGCGTCGCGGCGATCGCGAACGCGACGCTCCACGCGAACACGGCGCCGTGCAGCACGCGGTTGTGCAGCTGGCGGCGGTCCCAGAGCGGCATCGCGGCGTCGCCCATGCGGTGGCACTCGAGCCGCCACGCGCTCTTGAACTGCGCCGGCACGGTGCGGAGGAAGAAGCGCTGGTAGGTCTCGCCGAAGCGCGCCGTCGCGGGGTCCTCGGGCGTCCCGACGCGCGCGTGGTGGCCGCGGACGTGTTCGGTCGCGAAGTGTTCGTAGAGCACGCTCGACAGCAGCAACCGGCCGAGCCACTGCAGGTGCTTCTCGCGGCGGTGGGCCAGCTCGTGTGCGACGACGATGCCCGAGTAGCCCGAGTTGACGCCGACGATCAAGAGCATCACGAGCGTGTCGACCCGCCAGAAGCCGTGTTGCGAAACGGTCCACGCGGCGAGGCCGACGCAGAGGAGCTGGTTCGCGGCCAGCACGTAGAGCACGGCATCGAAAGGCCAGCGCGCGAGGCGCAGCGCCGGCTGGCGCAGCTCCGGCGCGCTGCGCTTGTCGAGGAGTACGGAGCCGACGATCACGCCGAGCCAGGGCAGGGCGGTCCACCAGCGATGCGGCGCCGTCAGCAGGAAGGCGAGCGTCGTCACGGGCAGCACGAAACAGGCGAGGTGCAGGGTCCAGATGCGCAGCGTCTCGAGCGGCGTCGCGCGCTCGGGAACCTCGGGAGCGCGGAGTTCTTCGTTCGGGGCAGTGGCGGCCACGGGCTCTCCTGGAGGGTAGAGGGAGTCACATACGGGTTCGTATGCGGGCTAGATTTTTCACATACGAACTGGTATGTCAAGGGCCATGACACCGTCGCCCCCTGTCGGAACTCCCGGATCGCCTCGCGATCGCGCCAAGGCGGAGACCCGGCAGGCCCTGATCGACGCCGCGCTCGCCGAGTTCGCGGCGCGGGGTCTCGACGCCCCGAGCCTCGACGCGATCTGCGCCCGCGCCGGCTACACGCGCGGCGCCTTCTACGTGCACTTCCGCGATCGCGAGGACCTGGTCGCCGCCGTGATGGAGCGCGCGCTCGGCGCCTTCCTCGACGCGATCATCGCCACCGGCGAGGCCGCCCACGATCTCGAACGCACGGTGCGCCGCTTCGAGGAGGCGGTCGGCGGAATCGCACACCGGCGCACCGGTGCCCGCGCGCTCCCCGGCCTGCCGCTGCCCGGCGCCGTTCCGTTCCATCGCATTCTCGAGGCATGCGAGCGATCGGTTCCGATCCGCGAGCGCTTCGTCGGGCTGCTGCGCGAAGCGGGCGAGCGCGTCGCCAAGACCGCGGCGATCGGGCAGGGAGCCGGAACGGTGCGCGGCGACGTGCCCGCCGAAGCGCTCGGCGTGTTGCTCGTGACGCTCGCGCTCGGCTTCGTCGCGTCCGTCGAGGTGGGGTTGCCGTTCGACGCCGCTTCGGCGCGCGGCGCGGTGCTCGCGCTGCTCGCGCCCGCCTGATCACTCCGCCGGCCACAGATCCACGACGAAGAGGAACGGATTGATGCGCGGCTGCGTGCCCTGCACCAGCGCCGCGGGTGTGCCCGCCGCGGCCGATTCCGCGTAGCGCAGGTTGCCTTCGAAGACCGTGCCCGCGTGGCCGTGGATCCAGCGGTACGGCTCGGCGTTGGCCGGGATCAGCGCGTGGTTGTCGGCGATCACGGTGTTCGCGACCGGCTCCAGGAGGAATTGCGTGCGGCTCTTCGTGCCGACCAGCACCGCCTGCGCGCCGCTGCGATCCGAGAAG